>CAZBIK010000004.1:0-33302 GCA_964491955.1 uncultured Ferruginibacter sp. | reverse complement strand
TAACGGTTACTATAAAATCATATTTTTCCCCGTTTGCCACAACGGCATAGATCAGCCTGGTGCCGGGTTTTACGAGGCTTTGCAGGGTAACCTGAGCAACCGAAACGACTGATGCTGTGATCAGCATACCGAGCAGTAATATTTTTTTCATGATTCAGTTTTTATTTTACAAGTTTACATTTTATTTTTAATAGACCTTTGTTTATTGTTTTACAAAAACGGTTTTACCGGTAAGTGGTACCATTTTCCCGATCGGTGCTGCAAATTGCTGCAGACCCTTTTCCTTCAACAGGTCTTTCACTGTGTCAACCGCTGCTGCATCAACCGCGATCAATAACCCGCCGTTGGTTTGCGGGTCGGGCAACAGGTTAAATGCTTCCATTACGTTTACATTCTTTTCAAAACCGGTTATTGCACTGTAGCTGTTCCAGTTCCGGTAGGTGGCATCCGGCACAATGCGCTTGCTTAAATACCCGGTAACGCCTTCGGCTATGGGTAACTGTGAATAATATATTTCAGCCGCACACCCGCTTCCTTCGGCCATTTCGATAAGGTGGCCCAGTAATCCAAAGCCGGTAACATCGGTCATGGCAGTTACCCCGCTGATCTTTCCCAGTGCTTCGCCGATGCTGTTCAGTTGCGCCATCTGGTTTATCATTATGGCTGCATGTTCTTCTTCTATCAACCCTCTTTTTTGTGCGGTTGACAAAACACCAACACCGAGTGGTTTGGTTAAAAAGAGCAGGTCCCCTGCTTTGGCTGTATTGTTTTTCTTCAGGTTTTTTATATCAACCAGTCCGTTTACTGCCAGGCCAAAAATGGGTTCGGAAGAATCAATGCTGTGGCCGCCTGCCAGCGGTATACTTGCTTCTGCACAGATCCTGCGGCTGCCTTCCAAAACCTGTTGCGCCAGTTCAGCAGGCAGTTTTTCAACCGGCCAGCCTAAAACAGCAATGGCCATCAATGGCTTGCCGCCCATGGCATAAATATCACTGATGGCATTGGCGCTGGCGATCCGGCCAAAATCAAAAGCATTATCAACAATGGGCATAAAAAAATCAGTGGTGGAGATCAAGGCAGTATCATTACCCAGGTCGTACACAGCCGCATCATCTTTGCTGCTGTTGCCAACCAGTAATTTATCATTTGCCGGGAAGGAAATATTTGTCTTTAAAATTTCATCCAGCACATTGGGTGCGATCTTGCAGCCACAGCCTGCCCCTCTTGAAAATTGTGTAAGTTTGATCCCGTTTATATTTTCCATATTAATCCTGTCTGCGCCTGAAAACAATAGCAGCATTTTTTTGCAAATTACCGCTAAATCTTATTTCATGTCTTGTTTCCCCGTCATACACGATCAATAAACCGGTATTGGGCGGAAGGCTGCCCAGGTTTTCGGCATACATCACCAGTACAATACTATCGCCTGAATTTATGGTACTTACTTTTTTCCGGACAACATTTGTACTCAACCCTACCCTTGGCATGATCACTTCGCCATTCATTAATACACTCACCGTATCGCCATCCACTTCTCCATTATCATACAGGGTCAGTTCCAGGCTGTCGGTTTTATAATACACCGATTGTATGGTTTCTATTTTTCGGTTTACAATATCAGCGGCGGCATTCTGCCTTGGGGGAGCTTTTACCGGTTCCGCTTTTGCAATAACTGTTGCAGCAGGTTTTTCAGTAGTTGCTGCACTGCTTTTTATTTCGGTTGTTGCCGTTGGCTTAGCGGCTGTTTGTGCTGCCGGCTTTTCCTGTACAGCCGGTGCCCTTTTTGTTTGAACCGGTTTATTCACCGGTTGGGTTTTAGCAACAATTTTTACTTCTTCCTTTTTTACCGCAGGTGCGGCTTTTATTTCAACCGGCTTTTCAATTACTGTTTCCGGGGCTTTTACAACCGGCGGTTCAACAACGGCTTCTTTTTTTACGACCGCCGTTGACGCATTCATTTTTTCTTCCTGAACAAAAGAAAGGTTTTCCGAAAGGCCCAGTTCTTCCAGGTGCGGCACCAGCGCAGATTGTTTGAAATTTGTTTTACGCTGCACATTGATACTCCCGGTAAGAGAATGATAAACCTTTGTCCGGTTTGTGGAAAAAGGGCCGCTCAAGGTCATAACCCCGTCTTTTATTTCCAGGGTAAGTACATCCAGTTGCCTGACCCCTTTGGCAGGAGGCACGGGATAATTATTGGCGATCAGTTCCACATCCTCCACTATGATCTTCCCGTCCTTTCTTTTGATCTTTGCCTTTTTAACACCGTGATATTCCTTATCATCCAGGATAAAATAGGTATGGGTGTAGCCGCTGAGCTTGCCTTTATTTTCGCTGATGGCGATCTCATATTTTAAGAACTGCTTCGTGGTATCGTTGTACATGGTGCCTTTCCATAAACCGGTAATATCCGGTTCGGATTGGGCAAACAACTGCCCGGCATAAAAAGAGACCAGTAAAAACAGGATCAAACGCTTACAATATGGCATGACAATAGTTTTTGGATATTGGTTTCTGTATCAACGCCGGTACATGGTATTTTATTTAAAAGGGATGAAATATTCTCCCGGTTCATCAGTCCCTTATAATACCATTTATCGTAATAACTGAGCAATATGCGGAAGCATTCCCGGTGGTCATTTTCGGCTAAAAACCGCAGGGCATTTTTTGTTTCCAGTCCGCCCAGGCGTTTTTGAATACGCAGAATGGCATCGCTTAATGATTCCTTTTTCAGTTTGCCATATTCTTCTGTTATATGATCCAGGCGTTTTTCAAATGGGATATCCATAAAAAAAACAGGCGACCTGCGCATGGTATACCAAAGCGGCATGGGTATTTGCAGGTTGCCGATGCGTTGGGATTCGTCTTCGAGGTAGATGACCGATGCTGGATATTGGATGCTGGATACTAGATGCTGGATACTGGATGACTGAAACTTTATGTTCTTATCCAGTATCAAGGATCCGGCATCTCCCAGTGCCTGTGCGAGGAGGTTCTCAAACATCTCCTGCCCCGGTTGCGGCATTCCTTCCATGGCACCAAAAGCCGAACCCTTGTGTTTGGCCAGGCCTTCCAGGTCGATGGTGGTTTTCCCCTGTTTTTTCAGCTCATGCAATAACAGCGTTTTGCCGCTACCGGTATAGCCGCCGATGATATTAAAGTGGTATTCTTTTTCAAACTGTGCCAGCACCCATTTGCGGTAGGCTTTGTAACCGCCGGTCAGTAAATACACTTTAAAGCCATACATATCCAGCAGCCAGGCAACTGCTGCGCTGCGCATGCCGCCTCGCCAGCAATGGACGAGGACGCCCCCTCCGCCCCCTGAAGGGGGAACCTGAGCGTTTGAATCTATCCCTTTTTTATTAAACGCAGCGGCAATGCTTTCAACTTCCTCCACCATCGCTTTCATTTTAATTCCAAAAAAATCAAGTCCGGTCTTTATCGCTGCTTCACGGCTTTGCTGTTTGTACGTGGTGCCAACCTGTTTTCTTTCTTCATCGGTAAACAAGGGCAGGCTGATCGAAGATGGAATATGCGCATGGGTATATTCACCTGGACTGCGTACATCCAGGACCGGGTACTGCTTAGCGAGTATTAAAAATTCTTCTATGGTTATTTTTTGTATGGCCATTTTATCATTTCACAAAGAACCTCTAAGTTACACAAAGAAAAAAGCCGCCGAAAATTTCAGCGGCTCATTATCATTTATCAATTATAAAATTATCCATTCGTTTTATCCATTCATACTGGTCAGGAATTCTGCATTATCTTTTGTTCCCTTCATGTTTTTCAACAATGTATTGATCGCTTCTTCGGGATTCATATCGGCCATATGCTTACGCAATACCCACATGCGCTGGAAGGTATCTTTATCCAGCAACAGGTCATCACGCCTGGTAGATGAAGCCACAATATCAATGGCAGGATAGATCCGCCTGTTCGATAATTTACGCTCCAGCTGCAGTTCCATGTTGCCGGTTCCTTTAAATTCCTCAAAGATCACCTCATCCATTTTACTGCCGGTATCCACCAGTGCAGTGGCAATGATGGTGAGTGACCCGCCGTTCTCAATTTTACGGGCGGCACCAAAGAACTGTTTGGGTTTCTGCATGGCATTGGCTTCCACACCACCGCTCAATACCTTTCCGCTTGATGGGGCAACCGTATTGTGTGCCCTTGCCAGACGGGTGATGGAATCCAACAGGATCACCACATCATGTCCGCACTCAACCAGTCGTTTTGCTTTTTGCAAAGCCATGGTACTTACCCTAACGTGTTTTTCAGCAGGTTCGTCAAAGGTTGATGCTATGACCTCTGCCTTTACGCTGCGTTCCATATCGGTCACCTCTTCCGGCCTTTCATCAACGAGAACGATCATCAGGTAACAATCCGGGTGATTTTCGGCGATGGCATTGGCCAGTTCTTTCAGCAACATGGTCTTACCCGTTTTTGGCTGGGCCACGATCAATCCGCGCTGACCCTTACCAATAGGTGTAAACAGGTCCATGATTCGGGTACTGTAATTATCAGCCTTTGTACAAAGATTTAATTTTTCGAAAGGGAATAAAGGTGTTAAATAATCAAAAGGTACGCGGTCCCTCACTTCCTCCGGCGATTTTCCATTGATGGTCTCCACCTTCAACAGGGCAAAATATTTTTCACCTTCTTTGGGGGGGCGGACACTTCCATAAACAGTATCGCCTGTTTTTAACCCGAATAATTTGATCTGGCTTGGGGATACATAAATATCATCGGGTGATGACAAATAATTATAATCGCTGCTCCTTAAAAAACCATACCCGTCGGCCATCATTTCCAATACGCCTTCGCCCAGGATAACGCCGTCGAATTCAATATTAAAAGCAGGTTGTTGTCTTGACTGGTTGTATTGTTTGGCAGGCGCCTGTACAGATTCCTCGTCATCCATATCCGTTTCGGGCTCCTGTTCCTGGCTGTCTTCTTCGGCCAGCATTTGCGCAATGGCTGCCGGTATGGTGCTTTCCTGGTCGGTGATGGGCTGTACATCCTGTTCATCATCTTCCTCTATTTCCACCTGCTTTTTAACCCGCGGGGTGCTGTGCTCCGGCTTTTTTTCAACTTCCGGTTTTTTTGTTTTTACAGAAATTACAGGCGCTGCGGCTTCCTCTCCTGTTGATTTAATGATGCGTTTGCGTTTTGGCTTTTCGCCATCTTTCTTCTTCTCGGTGTTCATAATTGATTGGTTTTCGAGGATCTTATTGATCAGATCCTGTTTAACGAGTTTTTTTGCATTGGAGATATCAAATTGTTCAGCAATGTCCTGCAACTCAGGAACGAGTAGCTCGTTCAGTTGTGAAATGTCGTACATAAAAAATGAAAAATGATTTTCAAAAAATCCGGTCTTAAGTCTGAAATAGTGATTGAGAATTTATATTGATGGATCCGAACTGCTGATGAAGTGAATGCTTGATATGTCTCCTCTCAGTCTGATTCAGTGCAATATTACGGTGTTTTTTTAAAAAAAAAGGATTTTTTTGATGGATGGAACCTGCCCCTTTGTTCAGCCGGGGATAAAAATCTGCAAAAATCCGTTCAATCAGCGTCATCAGCTTACTATACTTATCTTTGCACTCCACAATTAATAAATATGTTTAACAAAAGAATAAGGATCAAGGACCTGTTGGCAAGTGACCGGGCCGGTTATGAAGCAACTGTTATGGGATGGGTACGTACCTTCCGCAACAACCAGTTCATAGCCTTTAATGATGGCAGTACCAATAATAACCTGCAGGTAGTTGCTGCACTGGGCCAGTTTGATGATGCCCTGTTAAAGCGCCTCACCACCGGGGCCTGTATCAAAGCAACCGGGGAAGTGATCGCATCATTGGGCAAGGGACAAAAAGTAGAACTGAAAGCGGCATCTATAGAAATACTGGGTGACAGTGATGCTGAAAAATTTCCTTTGCAACCCAAAAAACACAGCCTGGAATTTTTAAGGGAGATCGCCCACCTGCGTTTCCGCACCAACACTTTCGGTTCGGTTTTTCGTGTACGCCATGCACTGGCTTTTGCAATACACCGGTTTTTTAATGAAAAGGGATTTATTTATTTACATACACCCATCATCACCGCAAGCGATGCAGAAGGAGCCGGCGAGATGTTTAAAGTAACCACCCTGCCATTGGATGGAACCGCACCTAAAAATGAGGATGGCAGCATCAACTTTAAGGATGATTTTTTCGGGCGCAGCACCAACCTTACTGTTAGCGGTCAGCTGGAAGGCGAACTTGCGGCTATGGCTTTCAGTGATATCTATACTTTCGGCCCTACATTCCGCGCCGAGAACAGCAATACCACCAGGCACCTGGCCGAATTCTGGATGATCGAACCTGAAATGGCCTTTTACGACCTCGAAGACAATATGAACCTGGCAGAGGAATTCATTAAATACGTGATCAGATATGCCATGGACAACAATAAAGACGACCTGGATTTTTTAGCACAGCGCCTGGAAGAAGAGGAAAAGCAAAAGCCCCAGGTTGAAAGAAGTGAAATGGGCCTCCTGGAAAAACTTAAATTTGTGGTTGAAAACGATTTTGAAAGGCTTACCTACACCGAAGCCATCAACATTTTAAAAGAAAGCAATCACAATAAGAAAAAGAAATTTCAATACCTGATCGAAGGATGGGGCACCGACCTGCAGAGTGAACATGAACGTTACCTGGTAGAAAAACATTTTAAAAAACCGGTGATCCTTACAGATTATCCCAAAGAAATAAAAAGTTTTTACATGCGGCAGAACGATGACGGGAAAACGGTGGCCGCCATGGATATTTTAGCACCGGGTATCGGTGAAATTGTTGGCGGGTCCCAGAGAGAAGAAAGGCTGGACAAACTCACAGAACGCATGAAGGAAATGCATGTTCCGGCTGATGAATTGTGGTGGTACCTGGATACCCGGAAATTTGGCGCCTGCCCGCATGCCGGCTTTGGGCTTGGTTTTGAGCGACTGGTACAGTTTGTAACGGGTATGGGTAATATCAGGGATGTGATACCATTTCCACGATACCCGAAAAGCGCGGAGTTTTAATGGATAATGGTTAATTGGTTAATGGATAATTTTGTAAACCAGAGATTATCTGCTGAATAGCGGGTTACTATACAAACCGGAAAAATTATCAATTATCAATTATTAAATTATCAATTCGTTCAGGGCTGTTAGCTCAGTTGGTTCAGAGCATCACGTCGACAACGTGAGGGTCGCTGGTTCGAGCCCGGCACAGCCCACTGGAATGAAGAACAAGGAACAAGGAATAATGAATGTTGAACGCGAGGACTTCAACTTCATAATTCGACATTCCTTGTTCCTTGTTCGATATTGATCAAGCTTTTATTTTTTCCGCGTGGCCCTGTCGAACTGCAACAGCATATCAGCCTTGCCGTCTTTATTCATACGCCAGGATTCCATAAGTGCTACCGTATCTTTTTTACCGTCGGGTTTTGTGCCGATCTCCTGTGCCCATACCAAAACCCAGTTCTCTTTTTTATCGGTACTGTACACCGAAAAGGCCGCATGGATGGTATCCGCTACAGAACTGTATTCTGCACGCCCCCTTTTCCACCGGGCCATCATGCTGTCTAAACCCACCACCATTTTGTTATCGCTGTGAAAAGCAACAATGGAATCGGCCATCCAGTTTTTCATATTGTCCAGTTTGTTTTCTTCCCAGTCTTTCCAGCTTCCCTGCAAGATGGTAGCCGTATGATCCGGGTTACCCATTTCAAACGAGGAGGAATAAGTTGGCGTGTAGGGAAGGGTTACTGTTTTTTTTGCAGCCGGTTCTTCGGCTGCTGTTGCTGTTTCTTTTTTTTCGTCGTTACAGGCCGCAAACAAAAATGCAGCTGCTGTACATACGATCATCCATTTTTTCATAATTATAGTTGTTTTGAAGTTAAAAAGCAATGAAGGATCACAGAGCAGGAGGCAGTCAGTAAACAGCAGTGTGGAATTTGAAAGGATAAAAGACCTTAAGGACGGGTAAGGTAAGGAAAGTTTACCGAAATAGGCAACAGGTTTTTTTTTCTTCTTTATTCTTTCTTTTGTCTTGATACAAAAGAAACAAAAAATCAAGGCAGGAACGATTACAGCCCGTTCCTGCCGTATAACTCTACTCAACTTCTGTACTACTGTAGATTCAGCCTTAAATCTTTACTCTTAAATTCAATGCAGTAAACTATATAATTTGGCTTCCTTCTCTGTTTGCAGAGTAAGAATTCTGCAATACAGTAAACTCATTATTTCTTAGAGTAGAATTACCAATGTACAAGCCACAGTAGTACATAAGCTTAATCAGGGAACCTTCCCGAAATCGGGATGTAATCGATTTCGGGGCTCCTTTTTTGTTTCTTTTTTGGAGAAGCAAAAAAGAAAAAATTAACGCAGTCGTTTACTCATTTCCTCCACCAATCCATTCTTCTTCAGGTCCTGTCCCAGCTCCCAAAACATGATACCTCCCAGTTTTTTACGGCGGATGAATTTTGTTTTTGCCCGGATGGACCGCTGATCATCAAAGGTGGCAAATAATTGTTGCGATGCATTATACCGGTAAGGCGCCATCGCTTTTTTATCCCAGTAATAGGTAAAGCCGGATGTATCGCTGAAGTGATCTGCAAAATCAGCATAGGCAACCCCCCGTTTAAAAATTCCGGGCTGGTACAAACCATTACCTGTTGCCGGAACCTTTTCCCACACACGGGCATAGAAGGCCGCACCAATGATGAGTTTGTTTGCCGCCACTTTTTTATCCAGCAGCCAGTTCACACACCTGGCTGTTGATTCCTGCCCGGGCCTGTAATCATACAAAGGTGTATGGTGGCCGGTTACTGTGGCATAGCCGCCCACCAGGTCATAGGTCATCAGGTTCACAAAATCAACCAGGGGCATTACGGCATCCCAGTCAATGGATTGTTCCAGGTATTTTACAAAACCGCCGGCAGCAAAGGTCAGCAGGTATTCATTGCCCATTTCCTGCCTGAGCGCTTTGATCAGTTCGGTAAAATTATCTTTATCAGCTGCAGTATAGGCATGGCCGGGGTAACCTTCAATGGCCGGGTATTCCCAGTCAAGGTCGATCCCGTCTATCCCATACCGTTTAAAAAGGGCTACGGTTGTTTTGGCAAAAGTCCTGCGGTGCTTTTCAACGGCAAACAGTCCGCTGCAGAAAGAACAACCGCCCCATCCGCCAATCGATACCATGATCTTTAACTGCGGGTGTTCTTTTTTTAAAGCCACCAGCTGTTGCAGGCTTTTTTCCTGGTTTGGGTTGTGAAAAGTAAGTGTGTCGTTCTGGATCTTCAGAAAACTGAAAATGATATGCGTGAGTTTATCAACCGGCCATTGTTTGATGGCTTCGCCGTTGCCGGTGTAGTAGGCGATGATCTTGTATGACTGTTCCTGTTGTGCAGAAGCTAAAAGGATGGGGAATAAAAAAAATATAAGGAAGACCTTTTTCATGAGACTGAAGGTAGATGAAATGTTATTATTATTTCTTGTTGCATTTTTTATTTTTCTTTTGTCTTCCCGGTAAAAAACGGGACAGGTGATACATCCTTCGGCTACGCTCAGAAGAAACCTGCCAGCCGGCAACAACCATGCAGGTTCAGTACCAGTAAAAACACATTGATATGTAACTGGCCAAAACACATTAACTTTAAACCACAGAACTTGCTGCATCATATTATGATGCCTGTTTTTCCCGATACATTGTAAACAGTTTACCGTGATAAAATTTTCAAAATATTTTTTGCCGGTCATGATATCCCTGTCTGCCAGTTGTGTGCAGGCCCAGCAAACCGGTATCCCGGAAAAGATCAGCAATAAAACATTCAACCCTGCTGCATTAATATGGCACGAAACCCCTGCAAAGAAATGGGACGAGGCCCTGCCGGTTGGAAACGGCCGGCTTGGGGCAATGGTTTTTGGAAAACATGGCGAAGAACGCATCCAGTTAAATGAAGAAACCTATTGGTCGGGCGGGCCTTACTCAACAGTTGTAAAAGGCGGTTATAAAGTCTTGCCCGAAATACAAAAACTGGTATTTGAAGAAAAATACCTGGCGGCACATAATTTATTCGGCAGACAGTTAATGGGTTACCCGGTGGAACAAATGAAATACCAGTGCCTTGCCAATCTTCATTTGTTTTTTAAGAACCAGGACAGTGTTACCGGGTACAAACGCTGGCTCGACCTGGAAACAGGCATTTCAGGTGTTGTGTATAGATCAAATGGCATCAGCTTTCAACGGGAAGTTTTTGCATCGGCGCCGGACCAGGTGATCGTTGTACGCATTACTGCCGATAAACCCAACAGCATTTCCTTTACCGCCAACCTGCGGGGAGAAAGGAACCAGGCACATTCAAATTATGCCACCGATTATTTCAGGATGGATCCTTATGGCCCTGACGGGTTGATCCTCACCGGCAAATCGGCTGATTACCTGGGAGTGGAAGGAAAGATGAGATATGAAGCAAGAATAAAAGCAGTACCAGAAGGTGGAAATATGAGGACGGATGATGTGAACCTGATCATTGAAAATGCAAATGCGGTTACCCTGTATTTTGCGGCTGCCACCAATTTTGTGAATTACAAAGACGTAAGTGCCGATCAGCATCAACGCGTAAACGCTTATTTCAACGCCATTGAAAATAAAAATTATCAACCCATTTTTACATCAGCTCTTGCTGACCATAAAAAATATTTTGACCGGGTTACGCTGCAATTGACCAATACCGAAAATTCTTTTTTACCAACCCCGGAACGGGTTAAAAAGATCCAGGCCGAACCGGACCCTTCCATGGCTGCATTGAGTTACCAGTTTGGGAGGTACCTGATGATCGGTTCATCCAGGCCCGGCACCGAACCGGCCAACCTGCAGGGCATCTGGAACGACAATATGAACCCTTCCTGGGATTCGAAATATACCACCAACATCAATACCGAAATGAATTACTGGCCGGTGGAGAGCGGCAACCTCTCCGAATGTGCCGAACCGTTGATCAGGATGATCAGGGAATTAACCGACCAGGGAACGCAGGTGGCCCGTGAACATTATGGAGCAAGGGGATGGGTATTTCACCAGAATACAGATATATGGAGGGTTGCAGCACCCATGGACGGCCCCACCTGGGGCACATTTACAGTGGGAGGAGCCTGGCTTTGCACACATATTTGGGAGCATTATCAATACACGATGGATAAGGAATTTTTGAAAGAGTCATACCCGTTGATAGAAGGTTCGGTTCAGTTCTTTATGGATTTCCTGGTGCCGCATCCCAATGGAAAATGGCTGGTCACCAATCCTTCCACTTCGCCGGAAAATTTTCCGGATGGCGGCGGCAACAAACCCTATTTTGATGAAGTAACGGCCGGGTTCCGGGAAGGCACCACCATTTGCGCCGGGTCATCCATTGATATGCAGATCCTGTACGACCTGTTTGGTTATTATATAGAGGCCGCTAACGTTTTGGGAAAGACGGATGCTTTTATTCAGGAGGTGAAAGCTGCAAGAGAAAAATTGGTTCCGCCGCAGATCGGCCGCGATGGCTCCCTGCAGGAATGGGCAGATGACTGGAGATCACTGGAAAAAAATCACCGCCATTTTTCGCACATGTACGGGTTATACCCGGGCAAGGTATTGTACGAAAAAAGAACGCCTGCACTGATCGGATCCTATAAAAAAGTGCTCGAGGAAAGGGGGGATGCATCCACCGGTTTTTCAAGGGCATGGAAAATGGCATTGTGGGCCAGGCTGGGGGATGGAAACCGGTCCAACAAGATCTATAAGGGTTATTTAAAAGAGCAAAGCTGCACGTCAATGTTTGCCTTATGCGGCAGGTCCCTGCAGGTAGATGGCAATTTTGGGGTAGCCGCCGCCGTTACCGAAATGCTGATGCAGTCGCACGATAGTTTTATAAAATTATTACCGGCATTACCCGATGAATGGAGTGAAGGTGCGTTTAAAGGGCTTTGTGCCAGGGGTGGTTTTGAACTGGACTTTGCCTGGAAAAATAAAACGGTAACAACATTGAACATCTTATCCAAAGCGGGGGAGCATTGCAGGATTGAATTTAAACCCGGCATGAAGATCAGCAGCAATGGCAGGAAAGTTGGTTTTAAAAAGCTGCCGGATAATAAAATTGAATTTGCCACAACCAAAGCTGCTGTTTACCTTGTTGAATTACTTTAAACTATAAAATCTGCAACATGAATCGAACATTTTTATCCGGGCTTTTTTTTACACTCGTTGTTTTTTCTGTGAGCAACAGTTTTGCACAAACGAAAAAATTAACCCTGGAAGATATTTATACCAATAATGCATACCGGGCAAAAGGTATCGGGCAGGTAAGGTGGATGAAAGACAACAAAGGTTATTCTACCCTGGAGAACAATGCGGAGGTGAAGGGAACCGATATTGTTGTTTATAATGCATTAAGCGGAACAAGAAATGTTCTGGTAAATGCCAAACAGCTGATACCGGCCGGAACAAATAAGCCATTGTCTATCGCCAATTATACCTGGAGCGATGATAACAGCAAGCTGCTGGTTTTTACCAACACCCGGAAAGTGTGGCGCCAGCATTCAAGAGGTGATTACTGGGTACTGGATCTTGCGAAAGGCAGGCTGACCCAGTTGGGAAAAGGCCTGGAAGAAGCCACACTCATGTTTGCAAAATTTTCGCCTGATGGAAGAAGGGTTGCCTATGTAAGCAACCTGAATATTTATGCAGAAGATATCTCAACCGGTGTAATTACCAAATTAACAAAAGATGGCGGCGGCCATATCATTAACGGCACTTTCGACTGGGTGTATGAAGAAGAACTGGATAACCGGGATGGTTTTCGCTGGAGCCCGGATGGAAAAAATATTGCATACTGGCAATCGGATACCAGGGGCGTAGGTACCTTTTACATGATCAACAATGTGGATTCCAATTATTCAAAACCTATCCCTTTGCCTTACCCGAAAGTAGGTACGGCCAATTCTGCTGTTAAAGTGGGTGTTGTATCCGCCGATGGCGGAAAAACAAAATGGTTTGCGGTACCCGGCGATCCCCGCAATAATTACCTGGCCCGGATGGAATATATCCCCGGTTCTGATGAAGTGATGATACAGCAGCTGAACCGCCTGCAAAATACCAATACCGTTTGGACAGGCAACACCAAAACCATGGCGCTTAAAAATATTTTAACCGATAAGGACGATGCATTCCTGGATATTCATGACAACATTGTATGGCTGGACAATACAAAATCATTTACCTGGACCAGCGAAAAAGACGGCTGGATGCATTTGTATAAAGTTTCCCGAAACGGAAAAGACATGAAGCTTATTACCAAAGGAAATTTTGATGTGGTGAATATAAACTGCATCGACCCTGTTGGCGGCTTTGTATATTATATTGCCTCGCCAGAAAATTTTACACAACGCTATTTATACCGCAGCAGGCTGGATGGAACCGGCAATGCAGAAAGGGTTTCGCCGGCAGGTATGGCAGGCCAGCACAGTTACCAGATTTCTGCCGATGCAAAATTTGCCATTCACAGTTTTGAAAATGCAACTACGCCACGCCGCATATCACTGATCGATCTGAATACGCATAAAGAAATAAAACTGCTGGAAGACAACGCCGTTTTAACCGCAAAAATGAAAGAGCTGGGTTTGCGCAACAAGGAATTTTTTAAAGTAGATATCGGGGATGTGGTATTGGACGCCTGGATGATCAGGCCCATTCTTTTTGATCCGCAGAAAAAATACCCGCTCCTGGTACATGTATATGGAGAGCCGGCCGGTTCTACCGTGCAGGACAACTGGGGCACGGGCGATAACTTCTGGCACCAGTACCTCAGCAACCAGCTGGGCTATATTGTTGTGAGCATCGATAACCGGGGCACCCGTGTACCCCGTGGCCGCGATTTCAGGAAAAGTATTTACCGGCAGATCGGCCTGCTTGCAGCCGATGACCAGGCAAAGGCAGCAAAAAAAATTGTGGCCGACCATTCGTTTATAGATGAAAAACGTGTCGGCATCTGGGGCTGGAGCGGGGGCGGACAAATGAGCCTGCATTGCATCTTCCGCCATGCCGGCGTATATAAAAGCGCCATTGCGGTTGCTTTTGTTTCCCAACAAACCCTGTATGATAATATTTACCAGGAACGCTACATGGGTTTACCCAATGATAATGTTGCCGGTTACCGGGAGGGCTCTCCGCTGACACATGCCGGTAAACTGGAAGGCAACCTTATGATCATTCATGGCACTGGCGACGACAATGTGCATTACCAGAATTTTGAAATGCTGGTGAATGAGCTGATCAAAAACAATAAACTGTTTACCATGTTGTCTTACCCCATGCGCGACCATGGCATCAGCCAGGGAAAGAACACCACCCTGCACATGCGGAGGAGTATGGAAAAATTCTGGAAGGATAATCTGTAGTTAACCCCGGGAATATTCAGTAACTTAACAATCCATATGAGCACATACCCCAGTATATTCAACGATGTCATCGGCCCGGTAATGCGCGGCCCTTCCAGTTCGCATTGTGCAGCCTCTTTGCGCATTGCCCGCCTGTGCCGCGACCTGATGGATGAAAACATCAAAGACATACTGATCGAATTTGACCCCAATGGCTCGCTGGCAACTACACATAAAAGCCAGGGGTCGGATATGGGGCTGTTTGGCGGATTTTTAGGATGGGAAGCTCATGATGAACGATTGCCGGAATCTGAAAAATACCTGGCAACTGCCGGCATCAATGTAACCATCAATATAACGGATATCGGCAATGGCCATCCCAACCTGTATAAAATAACCTTACGCAACAATAAAGAAACAAGAAAACTCACCGCCATCTCCACCGGTGGCGGCATGATAGAAGTGACTGCCATTGATGATGTACCGGTTTCCATGGCCGGAGATTATTTTGAAACATTGATCTATTGCAATGAACCCGGAAACATCATTGCATTTTTAAACGCTTCCGTTGAATATGATGAAATAGCATTTCACAAAGGTGAAATATCATTTATAGAAATTAAATCACAGGCTTTTCCTGATAAGGGTATTTTTAAAGAACTGCAGGCAATGGAAGATGTTTCCTGCATTAAACAACTGCAACCCGTTTTACCGGTTTTGGCACGAAAAAACCTGGAAGTGCCTTTTATTACCTGCCATGAAATGATGGAATACAATGCCGGTAAGCACAAAGCCCTGTGGCAACTGGCTGTTGATTATGAAATGGCCAGGGGAAATATTACCGCATCCGAAGTATTTGAAAAGATGCGTGGCATTGTTCAAATCATGGGCAATGCCATTGAACTGGGCTTAAAAGGCACCCGGTATGATGACCGGATCTTAGGATCACAGTCGCCGCAGTTCAGGGAAAAAATGGATGCCGGTCAATTGATCGGTGGCGATACCAATAACCGTATCATCATGTACGTTAGTGCCATGATGGAAGTAAAAAGTTCAATGGGCGTTATCGTGGCAGCACCCACTGCAGGAAGCTGCGGTGCTTTGCCGGGGGCGCTTATTGGTACGGCCCATTCCCTGCAGCTGCCCGAAGATGAACTGGTGAAAGCCATGTTGTCTGCCGGGTTGATCGGTGTGTTCATTGCGGCACACGCCACTTTTGCTGCCGAGGTTGGTGGTTGTATGGCCGAAACCGGTTCGGGCGGCGGAATGGCGGCCGCTGCGATCACCGAAATGAAAGGCGGCACCCTGCAGCAGTCTATTGCCGCAGCCTCACTGGCCCTGCAGAATTCCCTGGGCATTATCTGCGACCCCATTGGCAACCGTGTGGAAGCACCCTGCCTGGGAAGAAATGTGATGGCCGCCACCAATGCCGTGTCTTGCGCCAATATGGCCTTATCAGATTATGAACAACTGGTACCCTTAGACGAAGTGATCGAAACCATGAAAGCGGTTGGCGACAGGATACACCATACACTCCGCTGCACCAACCTGGGCGGGCTCTCCATTACCCGGGCCGCCAAAAAAATAGAGGCCATGCTCGAAAGCGGGGCTGTACCAGGCCGGTTTTTCAAGAGTTGCTGAACCCCGGGGCAATAACCGTTTATTTATATTTCCCTTTTTTGGTCATTACCTTGTGTCTCGTCCCCGTCTCAGACGGTGATGCCATGGTTTTGAGACTTTGTCTCAACAACAACATTTTTCACATCCAAAATTTAAAATTAAAAAAACATAGCGCGAACAAATATGGCTGTTTCCCAATTGCATCACCTGAATAAAATCACACCTGTGCATAAATAAACCCAGATAAAACCCGGATGATGGCGTATATTTTATAAACCAAAATGCATACCCATGGATAAAATGGAAAAGAAAAAGCTGATGGAAAAAATGTTGCGGGAGCTGGAAGACATCCTGAACAGCCAGACCTCGCTGCTTAAAAAAATTTCGCAACTGGAAGCAGAGAACATCAACCTGGGCAACAGCGTGCTGGAAAAACGCCTACCCGATATTCATGGCAAAGTGGATGAAGGCATTGCGGAGATCAGCGTGGTGATGGAAGAGTTTACTGCCTCCAAAAACAAGTTTGTATCAGATAATAAGCTGGATGAGGCTGCGCCTGAATAATTGTCTAACCCGTCTATTGATTTTCAGGACAGGCATTCACCCTGTTCCCTTACTGGTTGATTCCGGTACCTGTGCATCTTTTTTGCCATTGAACCCCGCCCGGATTTGATACCATAACAACTACACCGCTGTAAAACCCGGAATTATGACCATAATCAGTATTTCCCCATATACCGGTCAGTAAATCTGTGCCGGCCTTTTTTTCACTTTGTATCATGAAAAGAATAACCATTGCCGCCTTTTGCCTGCTGCTGGTTGCTTTACCCGGCCAGGCACAACACATCATCAGCCTTGACCTGGCCACGATCCGCAATACACAAAAACCCATAAACGGACTTAATGTCAGCAGCTTTTATTATTTCAATAAACACCTGGCTGCCGGTGTGGAGGTGAACCGTTTTTTCCCGGTTACCCATAAAACGGAAGCCGAAGTACTGCAGGTATCTGCCTGGGATATTGAACTGAATTTCCATTACCTCATCAGTGTATATAAAAAACTGAACATTTATCCCATCACCGGCATCAGCCATACCAGCGACAGGGAACTTATTGGCAGTAAAGGTCTCAGCCATTATGATTCCTTCTGGTCGCTCAATACCGGTGCAGGCATTTTGTGGGGACTGGGAAACTGGAGCCCGCATATAGAATACAGTTTTGCCTGGGGGCATCACAACCAGCAGTTCTTACTGGCTGGCATCAGTTATGATATAGAATTGGGAAAGCACCATAAATAAAGCTAAGTAATACTGTCACCAAAACAGGTTTACACATTTGGGGTACGGTTATTGACTACAATACAGTACATTAAAAAAACAATATGAACAATCAAAAACAATTCGGGGTGTGGATGGATACACAACATGCCACAGTAGTAGGAAGTGATAATTCTGAAACAGGGGCATTGACGGTACTGGCACATATAAAAGGCGAAGAAGCTTCCCCCGGCTCCGGCAATAAAAATCTAAACAACCAGAAGATCATGTTGCAGGCTAAATTTTTTAAGGAAATAACCAATTACCTGCAAAATGCCACGCACCTGCATGCAACGGGAACCGGGCAGGTACAGGAGCAGTTCATTCATTTCCTGGCAGAAACACCCCAGTTTAAAAACCTGCAGGCTACCGAATCAACGGCCAACCGCATGAGTGATGAAAGGCTGGTGGAATTTTTTGCGGAAAAATTTAATTAGTATTTTCTGATTATATGCTCCATCATATCCCGGTAAATACCGGGATATGATGGCTTTTTACCAGTGTCCCCGTTAACATCCCCGGAACGGCCTGTACAAAACCTGTCCTTCATCCAAATCTTGCGCTGATTGCTTATTTTTGGGCAAACCCGCGTTTCATGATCTCTTACAACACCAAGGACTGGTTCACTTTCATTTTTAAATTTCACAAGGCAGATACTTTCCGGAAATTATTGCCTCTAATGTTGGCCGTTAGTTTGTATTCAGGCATCATTACCTGGCTGGAACTCGATTACTGGAAACTCTCGGAAACCAACCATGTAAAAAATATCCCGCTCATGCACGGGCTGCTGGGTTTTGCCATTTCGATGCTGCTGGTGTTCCGCACCAACACCGCCTACGACCGCTGGTGGGAAGGGCGAAAGCTATGGGGAAGCCTGGTAAACAACAGCCGCAATTTTGCCATGAAGCTGGATGCCCTGTTACCGGCAGATGATACAGAATTGCGAAGTTTCTTCCGGAAAATAATCCCGGCATATGCATATGCCCTGCACAACCACCTGCACAAGGAGCAAACCAGGGTGGAGCTTTTTGAAACCGATGAACACAAACAGATCTTTGGTGAAATTGACCACGCCAAACATATTCCCAACCAGGTGGCACAGCTCATGTACCGGCAGGTACACCAGCTGCATACACAAAATAAGATCAGCGGCGAACAGTTATTATTTGTAAACAGCGAACTGCAGGCATTCACCGATATCTGCGGCGCCTGCGAACGGATCAAGAATACACCTATACCCTATTCGTACAGTGTGTTCATTAAAAAATTCATTTTCTTTTACGTGATGACGCTACCTTTCGGTTATGTGTTCCAGCTGGGCTTTTACGTAGTGCCCGTGGTGGCCTTCGTGTTTTATGTGCTGGCCAGCCTGGAACTGATCGCCGAAGAAATTGAAGATCCTTTTGGCGGTGATGAGAATGATGTGCCCACAGCCCTCCTGGCAAAAAATATTCACCGGCATGTAGCAGAAATTATCTGATAGCCGGTTATCATTTACACCCGTTGTGTTTTAATATCATAACACCGCTGCCATACGGGTTTTGATCAGTAACTTTATCTTAAAATATACCACATGAATACTGGTAAAAAAATAACACCGGCTGATGAAGCCGGTATGGATGCAGAAATCAGTCCTGCAGAAAGACTGCTGCTGGATGAAAGCCTGGATAACAGCTTGTCTGTTGATAACAACAATTTAAGACGATCGGCACTGGATAGCGTTGATGCAGATGGTGATCCGATAAATGAAAACAGTTTTAATTTAACAGGGGAAGACCTGGATATACCCGGTTCCGAACTGGATGACGAGGCTGAAGAAACGGGGGCAGAAGATGAGGAAAATAATGGGTACAGCAGGGCTGATACAGAATAACAGCATATCTCCGGGACCCGGGTTGCTTTACTTTTACCAGTGCTGAAACCAACTGACCAAAATATTACATGCAGATAAAAAAATGTTAACCCCTGACAGGTTAATGAATCCCTGAAATGAGTACACATAAACTAGCATGGTATGTGATCAACGGCATAACGCTGTACCGGGTGATCGCTGCCCCTTTTTTACTGGTATTGCTTTTTACAGGAAGGTATGAACTGTTCAAATGGCTGCTGGCACTGAGTTTTTTTACAGACCTTATTGATGGTTTTCTTGCCAGGAAATTCAAAGTGACCAGCGTAGCCGGTACCCGGCTTGATTCCATTGGCGACGACCTGACCATTTTGGTTGCCATGACCGGGTTATTTGTGATGAAAATGGAATTCATTGAACAGGAAAAGGTTGTTTTCCTCATTCTTTTGGCACTGTTCCTGGTGCAGACCATTTATGCTTTTATCCGCTATGGAAAAATGACCAGCTTTCACACATACCTGGCCAAGGCTGCGGCCGTTTTACAGGGAGTATTCCTGCTGCTTTTTTTCTTTACCGGCGAACCCAATATGTTCCTGTTCTACTCAGCCATTTCAGTTACCATGCTTGAGTTAACGGAAGAGATCATACTCGTTTACCTGTTGCCGGTATGGGAACCCAATGTAAAAGGTGTATTCCATGTATTCAACAGGAAATAACAGGATCTCCCCAAATAATACAGTCCCGGTTCCCATTCTTTGCAGGCCGGTTTCCCGGTAATATCAATCAGCCATTTGCCAAACCACAATCATTGCGGCTGCGGTTGCATGGGCCTACTTTTACATCATTGATCACAATTAAATATTCATTTTATGCAACAACAGATAAAAGTACCTCAGGGCACAAAAGATACCCTGAACAAAAAAGCCGGGGACGTTTTCGAGAACGTTTTGGAAAAAGTAGAAGAAAAAACAACAAGGCTGAAAAACAAAATGAAGGAAAGTGATATTACTTTAAAAGCAAAGGAAAAACTGGGTGACCTGAAAACAGACAGTAAGAAATTGTTTACCAGGATCACTGAAAAATTTCCCGGGAAAAAGTAAAAGTGATCCGGCTTTGATTTGATGTAACGTTGGTTCGTGTTTTCACGAACCAACGTTTCTTTTATAATGAGTGATGCACACATGAATTGGTGCAGTGAACCGCCCGGAAAAACAGTTTCACCGCCCGTATAAGAAATCTGCAGTTAATCCAGCATTTTTGACAATTCGTACAATTTAGGTTTTCTGATAGCCATTCCATCATGGATGTTTGCACAAAAAAATGACCATGAAGTTTATATCGCTTTTATGTACAGCTGCAGTTCTATTTGTGTCATGCAGCCCGGCCAGGATGGCCCTGGATACACCCGGCTGGCAAAACCCGGAGGCCCTGTCGGTAAATGGCAAACGGGGACTTTTTACCAAAGAGAACATGCATTTTGGTGAGTACCGTACCACTTCGGTTAAACGCTCCTGGATAAAAGGTTCATCAGGCCGGTTTGGACTGGGCACCGGAACTGTAAATGGTTATGATTATACCAATATCATTTCGCTGGAGTATATTAAAAAGAAACAAACCATCCGGTTTTCCATGACAGACGGGAGCAACAACCTTTCGGAAGTGTATTGTGTTTCCCGGTTCAATACAAAGGACCTTACCATCGGTAACCGGCCAAACAGTATCCTGAATACAGGCCTTGATATTGCCGGCTTTGCCGCAGGCCATACCAACAGCATGTACTATGTGCAATTGTATACAAAGGAACAGGAAAAGCCATGGGAAATGCTGATCGACAACATACAGTCGCAAAGCAGGCCGCGTTCCTATACCGGTTACCTCAGCTTCAGCAGGGATGAATATTACAGCATACACCCCGTTTACAAAATGGAGGGGAAAGACGGCAAAGCTTCCAATATATTAATGGGCATGGTTGGTTTCGAATTCAGGGATAAGGGCGGCCAGCCGGTTGCTGCTGTTTCGCTGCTGAACAAAGGAACGGTTTACCTGCAACCCTTACCGGCAGACCGAAAATTTTTACTGGTCAATGCCTGTGCCGCATTGCTGATGCAGGAGCAGCTTGGATAATAACCCGGTTAATCCTGCAGCATGATCCCGCTGATCTTTCCGTCCGTAACCGCTACACCAAAGATCAGCCTGCCTTCCGGGGTTTTAAAATGTATATCTGTTTTTTCGCCATCATAAACCAGTTTTTCCACCGGGGCATCTTTGATACGGCTTCCGATCCGTTTAAGCCGGGGCAGGCGTTCTGCCAAAGGCACGGCATCCCTGAATTGCGGTGAAAAATTTTCACTGATGAATTTTTTCAATGCTTCCTCTTCGCCTTTTTTCATAACGGCCGTTAACCCCTCCAGTAATATTCCATGTGGCGATCCGGCGATCGTTTTAAATTCCTGCGTGGCTGCTGCAGGTTTTATTCCAGGTACAAAATTGGGGTCAAAGACCATGCGTGCGAGTAAAAATGCCAGGTCGCCCAGGCCGCGCTGTGCTGCATTGGTCTGGTAAATGATCACCAGCTTTTCATCCAGGAAACGGAGTACATCACAGAAATAAATACCGTTGCCGCCATTGTGGGTGACCAGCCAGGTCTTCCTCCGGGTGGGAAATATCGCCCATCCATAACCGTAAAACGTTTCCGCACCAGGACCTTCTTTTACATGGCGGCCGTACAATTTGGCCTTGGCAGCCGTATCCAGAATCCTGTCAGTAAGGAGTGCTTCGTGCCAACGGTACATGTCTGCCGTATTGCTTAAGATGCCGCCGTTGCCTTTCAGGTTCCAGTAAGGGCCGTCGGCAGCCCAGGGCTTTTCATTTGACCTGCCCCAGCGCTCTTTACCGCGGTAACCGGTGGCCAGCGTTTGTCCCTTCCAGTCAGGCATCACATAACCGGTGTGTTTCATGCCTGCAGGCTCAAAAAGATATTTGTGCAGGAATTGCTCGTAACCCATTCCGCCGGTCAATTCAACAATGGCTGCCAGTATGCTGTACCCCACATTGGAATAATCGTAGCGTTCCCCGGGTGCGGCATTCAGTGGGGTGGTCATGGCCCGTTCAATAAATGCATCCCTGGTCAGCGGTTCATAGTCATCCCCGATGGCTGGTTTAAACCCGGCCGTATGGGTGAGTAACTGGTGCAGGGTTATCTTCTTTTTATCGGCCGGTACCCCCGGGAAATATTTTTCCAGTTCATCCTGTACCGTTAGTTTTCCCATCATTTCCAGTTTCAGGATGGCGGTGCCGGTAAACTGTTTGGTAACGGACCCCACGGTGGAAATGGTTTCGGGGGTATACGGGATCTTTTCTTCACGGTCTGCCAAACCATAACCCTTTTTCAGGAGCTCCTGCCCGTCTTTCATCACCAGTACTGATCCGCTGAAATTGTTGTTTTGTACCAGGCTGGTAAGCAATGAATCCATTTTTTGGGTGAGCGCATCAGCAGCATTATATTTTTTTGTTGCACCGGCACAGCCAATCAGGAACAGGCAGCAGCATAGCATTATCTTATTGATCATAAACCGTATTTTAATTTATGATCAATATAACGAATTATTTCGTACATAAGGAATACCTTTTATAAACCGGGCGGGTTGTCTGTTTGTTACACTAACCGTCGTTATTTGTAAATGGGTTTAAACCTGCTAAACGGCTTTCCTGCTGAACATGCCGGTATAGGCATCCTGGCAGGCCAGTTTATATTCCCTCGCACAATACCCGGTGATCTTTTTAAACTGGGCTGAGAGGTGTCCCACACTGCTGTAATTCAAACGAAAGGCGATCTCACTTAACGACAGGTCTTCCTCAATAAGCATGGCCTTTGTTTTTTCTATCTTTTGCTGGATGATATAATGTTCGATCGTGATGCCCGTTAACTTTTTAAAGAGGTTGGATAAATAGGTATAGTTATAATTCATCCTGTTGCTCAGGTAGCACGAAAATTTCAGGAGCAGCGGGTCACTGGAAAAATGTATGATCTCGATAATGATGGTTTTTATTTTTTGAACCAGCAGCTGTTTTTTATCAAAGATCAGTTCAAGTCCTGTCTCTTTCAATGCCTGGTCCAGCTGCCTTAGCCTGAAAGCAGATAGTTTTTCCCGGAGTGTTATTGCACCGATCCTGATCTCAGCTGCTTCGATGCCGAAACTTTCAAGTATGTTATTTACTACGATCTTGCAACGCTGGCAGATCATGTTCTTAATATAAATAATCATAACGTCAGGTTTTCAATAACCCGTAAAAATATCATGCCAAAAACAGGATCGTGGAAAATTATTTAAAATGATCCGGATAAAAGAGTTTCCGGATCTGTGTTTTACAAAAGATCGCATAATAAATTACGCACTCGTTTTCAATCTTTTAAAAATTAAACTTTTAACAGTTCACAAAATTTTGAAAAAAAATGCATTGCGTATATAATTACAATGATCCGGACTGTATACATTGTACAAAACAGGGAAATGTTTTTCAGAAAATGAATTTATTGGTCCAATAAAGCAGGATGCCGGAAAAATTTCAAAAACATCAACTGAATAAATAATGCTGTAGTATGAAAACCGCAGCCCCGGCAAAATAACCGATGACGGCCAGCAGGCTGATCTTTTTTACGTACCAGAAAAATTCTATTTTTTCAATGCCCATAGCCGCCACACCTGCTGCTGATCCAATGATGAGGGCACTGCCACCGGTACCGGCACAATATGCCAGAAACTCCCAGAAATAATGCCCGCTGGGAAAATCCTCCAATGTATACATACCCTGTGCCGCCGCCACCAGGGGCACATTGTCAACAATGGCTGAAAGCAACCCGATGATCAATGTGATCACTGTAATGTTACCAACCTGCTCATCCAGTACAGTGGCCAGGCTGCCTAAAACACCTGTTGCCTGCAGGGCGCCAATGCTTAATAAAATACCGAGGAAGAACAAAATGCTGGGTGTATCGATCTTGCGTAATGCATGATTTACGGATAAATGCCCTTTTTCCAGGTCGTCTCTTTCGCTATGAATGATCTCGGTGATGATCCACATTACACCAAGGCCGAATAAGATCCCCATATAAGGAGGCAGATGGGTAATGGTTTTAAAGACCGGTACAAATAACAGGCTGGCGATACCAAGCCAGAACACCAGGTTTCTTTCAAAAGCATTGGTATTGAAATTAATATTCTGCTCAGCCTTACCCGGGGATAATTTGAGGTTCCCCTTCATGCCCCGGCTTATCAATGCTGCGGGTATGATCATGCAAACCAGGCTGGGCAAAAAAGTGTTGATGATGATCGATTGTGCGGATATCTGTCCGCCGATCCACAGCATGGTTGTTGTTACATCTCCGATCGGTGACCAGGCACCGCCGGCATTGGCGGCAATGACCACCAGGCCGGTAAACATCAGCCTTTCCTGCCTGTCACTGATTATTTTCCGCAACAGCGAAACCAGCACGATGGTGGTGGTCAGGTTGTCCAGTACTGCGGATAAAAAGAAGGTGATGAATGCCAGCAGCCATACCAGTTTTCGTTTATCCGTTGTGTTTATCCTGCTGGTGACCAGGTAAAAACCGTCATGCGCATCGATCAGTTCAACGATCGTCATGGCGCCCATCAGGAAAAACAGGATACCGGCTACCTCGCCCAGGTGGCCGGTGAGGTGTTCAGATGCCCCGTGGCCCCCGGTGGAGAACAGGGCAAAGATAGACCAGCATAAGGCGGCAGTAACCAATGCGGTGGCCGCTTTGTTGATCTTTAAGGGATGTTCAAAGGCAATGACCGCATACCCGACAATAAAAATGATGCAGATGGCAGTGATCATATCCTTTTTTTAATTGTAGTTAACACAAACATCATTTCTTTAAAATTATGTTTTCTGCTTTAATACAAAATAAAAAACTGAAAAAATATGAATGTCAACATTACTCCCGCATACCTGTCAGCATGAACGGGTAATCATATAAATTACGGGCCTTGTAAAACCGGATCAGCTCACGCCGGTAATTTTTCCATCCACCACATCAATAAAATTTGCCTGCGGTATCCTTGGCAGACCAGGCATCCTTACCATTTCGCCGCATACGGCTACTATAAAACCTGCACCGCGGCTGATGACCAGGTCATCCACATCAATTTTAAAATCCCCATCCAGGCCGCTGATGGCCGCATTGTGTGTAAACGAGTATTGTGTTTTGGCCATGCAAACCGGCAAATGCTCCAGGCCCAGCGTTTTTATTTTTTTGATCATGTCCTTCGCCTTTTTATACAGCACCACATCTGTACCGCCATAAATGGTGGTAACAATTTTCCGGATCTTGGTCTCCACATCATCACTGAGTTCATACGTGTGCTGAATGGGCTGCGAAGGTTCATTGCAGATATCCACAACGGCCTGGGCCATTTCCAGCGCCCCTTCACCGCCCAGCCTGAAAGAATCATTTACCGCAAATGCCACTTCTTTTTCCAGGCACCAGTTGCGCAGCCAGGCAATTTCTTCCGGGGTATCAAAATGATAACGGTTAAGCACAACCAGCACTTTCTGTTTAAATGATTTCAATATGGAAATGTGTTTCTCCAGGTTGCGCACACCCTTGCCGAGTGCAGCATCATTGGGCAGCATCATCGTTTTTTCATCGGCACCGCCGCTGAGTTTCAAAGCCTGCGAAGTAGCCACCAGCACACTCATGGCAGGTTGCAACCCGGCTTTACGGCATTTGATGTTGAAGAATTTTTCTGCCCCCAGGTCGGTGGCAAAACCAGCCTCTGTTACCACATAGTCGCCATACTGCAGGGCTGTTTTGGTGGCCATGATGGAATTGCAGCCATGTGCAATATTTGCAAAAGGCCCGCCGTGTATCATGGCCGGCGTACCTTCCAGTGTTTGCACCAGGTTGGGTTGTATGGCATCCTTTAACAGGGCAGTAATGGCACCGGTTACACCCAGGTCACGGGTTAAGAACGGGTCCCCGGCAAAGGTGAACCCCAGCAACATGTCATCGATCCTTTGACGCAGTTCATCCAGCCCTTCCGACATGCAGAGCAGGGCCATGATCTCGCTGGCCGGGGTGATCACAAAGCCGGTCTCGGAAGGAATCCCGTTATTCGGGGTATCCAGCCCCGTTACTATCTTGCGCAGTACCCGGTCATTTACATCCAGGCAGCGTTTCATCAGTACCGTTTTTATGCCTTCTGGTTTACCGCGGTTATAAAACCGGAAGTTTTCCAGCAGGGCCGTGAGTGTATTGTTGGCAGCGGTAATGGCATGAAAGTCGCCGGTGAAATGCAGGTTGATCTCCTCCATCGGCACAACCTGCGAATACCCGCCACCGGCAGCACCGCCTTTCATTCCAAAGCAGGGGCCCAGTGATGGTTCACGAAGGGCCAGCACCACTTTTTTATTGAGTTTATTCAACCCGTCGGCAAGCCCAACCGAAGTGGTTGTTTTACCAATACCCGCCTTGGTGGGCGTGATGGCCGTAACCAGGATCAGTTTTGATGCCGCGATACGGGCACTATCGAACTTGTTGATGTTGATCTTCGCTTTATGGTGGCCGTAAGGCACGAGCATATCAGCAGGCAAACCCATTTTGGCTGCAATGGCAGTAATTGGCTGCGGGGTTTTTTCCTGGGCTATTTCATAATCTGATTTCATATTAGCTTGGGGTTGGGTGAAAAGTTGTATGAACGAATATAATAAATGTAATTACAATTATTTGTCTTTGACTGCCGGCCGTACTGATTAATTTCACCTGTTGAAATGATTGATATCACAGGCTTAAACAGGGTTTACATGATCCCGGCTTTGTGAGTACCTTTACGGGCGAACAGATGTAAACTATTAAAAAACAGGATATGACAAATAATATCAGCGGTAAAGTGGCCTATATCACCGGCGGCAGCAAAGGTATTGGATACGGCATTGCAAAAACCCTGCTGGCCCATGGCATGAAAGTGGCCATCAGCAGCCGTTCCATGGATGCTGCAAAGAAAGCAGCAGCAACATTGAGTAATGATGACGGTCTGGTTTTGGCACTGGCCGCTGACGTAAGGTCTGCAGATTCGGAAACAAAGGCTGTAAAAGCGGTGGTGGATCATTTCGGGCAACTGGATGTATTGGTTGCCAATGCCGGAGTGGGTCATTTTGCACCCATTGACCAGTTAAGTTCCGAAGACTGGAAATCAACCATCGATACCAACCTTACGGGTGTATTCAACAGCGTAAAGGCAGCCATTGACCCTTTAAAACTTTCTGAAGGGTATATCATTACCATTGCAAGCCTGGCCGGCACCAATTTTTTTGAAAACGGGGCTGCCTATAATGCCAGCAAGTTCGGGCTGGTTGGTTTTACCCAGGCCATTATGCTCGACCTGAGAAAATACGGGATCAAAGTAAGTACCATCATGCCCGGATCAGTGGCCACCTATTTTAACAGCCATGTGCCCAATGACGCTGATGCCTGGAAAATACAGCCGGATGATATCGGGCAACTGGTAGCGGACCTGCTGCTGATGAACCCGCGTACATTACCGAGTAAGATAGAAGTGAGGCCTTCCATGCCTTCTAAATAAAACCAACAGGGTTTCATTATGCCAACCTGTATGAATAACCGGCCAGGCGATTAAATCAATGCTTTGATCATAATCATTCCAAACCAGGTTTTAGGTCATTGATATGCCCGTTAACTGTTCATAATTTTACCTGAACTAAAATACATTTTATGAGCAACTTACTGTATATCATAGCTGTAATTCTCATAGTGGGATGGTTGTTGGGATTTTTTGCATTTCATGCAGGGCCTATCATACACGTACTGCTTGTTATTGCTGTTATCGTTGTCCTGGTAAAAATTATCCAGGGAAGAAAGGTTCTTTAATGATAACTTTTATAGCTACTAAAGATCTGCTATACCCGGCAATGGCCTTTGTTCCGGTAATAAAATTATTATGTTGTGCATTGCTACACAATGAAGGGTAGGTTTTTTTAAACCGGGATCCTGCTTTTATGATCAATTGAGTTAACTTTAACCCTATGCCATTCTATAAACTCATCATCAGTTACCTGCTTACTGCCCTTGTATTTTTTGCGGTGGATATGGCATGGCTGGGATTTATTGCCAAAGGCCTGTACAAAAAATACCTGGGCCATTTTTTAAGCGAAAACGTAAACTGGCCTGCTGCCATCATCTTTTACCTGCTGTTCATTGCGGGTATCTTTTATTTTGCCATATTGCCGGCCGTTGAAAAAAATTCACTGGCCAAAGCTGTGATCAGCGGCGCCCTGTTTGGTTTTATTGCCTATGCCACCTACGACCTGACCAACCTGGCTACACTAAAAGACTGGCCGTTGCCGATCGTCTTTATAGACATGGCCTGGGGCGCACTGCTTACCGGCATGGTAAGTACCGCGGGATATTACATTGTAAAATGGGTAGCTTAAATGATCAGCGTTTTTACAAATTGCCTCATCATTATGTTCATATATGCCAGCTGCTGGTTCCTGGCAGCCGTGTATAAAAAAAGAAATGACATTGCCGATATTGCCTGGGGCATTGGGTATATCGTAATATGCACCTGGCTTTTGTTCACAAACAAACCAAACCCGGTTACTATATTATTATACTGCCTGGTTTTTTTATGGGGATCAAGGCTTAGCCTGCATATTTATAACCGCAATAAACACCGGGCAGAAGATTTCCGGTACCTGGCCTGGAGAAATGAATGGGGAAGATCATTTTACTTACGCAGTTACGGGCAGGTATTTTTATTGCAGGGTTTTTTGCTGATCGTTATCCTTTCCCCGGTTATACACGCAGCAGTTGCAGCGCCCGTCAACTGGAGTTTTTTTACCTGGACCGGTTTGCTTTGCTGGATCACCGGATTTTATTTCCAGGCAGTGGCCGACCGGCAGCTGGCAGTTTTCCTCAAACAAAAAAGATTACCGGGCAGCATCATGCAAACGGGTTTGTGGAAATTCAGCCGCCATCCCAATTATTTTGGTGAGATCCTGATGTGGTGGGGTATTTTTATCATTACGGTCCCTTTGCCCGGCAGCCTGTTCTTTATCATCAGCCCGGTAACCATTACATTGCTGCTGGTATTTGTTTCGGGCATCCCATTGCTTGAAAAAAAATACGAAGGCAATCCGGCATATGCTGATTATAAGAAGAGGACCAGCGTATTGATACCCATGCCGCCGCGAAAGTAGTTTAGTATGATCAACCCCATTTCTTAAACAACCCTTCCATAAATTTTCTGAGTACTACAGCGCCCTGCATTACTTTAATATATTCTTCTTCGGGGCCTGTTGCTTTTAAAACAAAAAGTTTTTTCAGTATTTTTTTCAATACCGGGTTGCTGCGCAATTCACTTTCGTTGCTTAGCAGCAATACGCCCCAGTTCTTCAAAATGTAATCCATATTATCAGCAGGAATATTTTTTAAGCCAATTATGGATGCCAGTTTTTTTGCAGCGTCTTTACCGGCCGTTATCCGGTTGCCCCCGTATTTTTTGGTAAGGATCGCAGCATATAACCGGCTCAGGTCCGTTGCATCAAAGTGTACGGCCGTTCTTTTCAAAACCAGTTCCATCCTTGACCGGGCAAGTTTATTTAAAACCGGAACAGGGCTGCGGTATTTTTTATCCGCTTTTATTTTTGCTGCTTCTGCAAGTGCCAGTTCCTGCTGCTCATTTTGTAAAGGCCTGAACCCGGCCTGGTAATAGATCCAGAACGCCCCGGAATGTATACCATCGCTGTTCTCTTTGCCTAACTGGTAGGGGTCAACGGAAAAACGGCTTAATCCATACACTTTGCTGTGCAGCTGCAATACCTGTTCAAAAATATATTTTGCTTCGCCGCCGCGGTAATCGGCAAAAACGTTCAGGCCTATGCGGGCACTGTTGAACAGGATCCAGGATCCGGCATAAGCCACGGGCAGGCCATTCTTAAAAACAAGGTATCCCATATAACTGTCAATGGGGTGCCGGTGTGAGGGCTCCATACCCATCAGTGCAACAGAAATACCACGGGGCAAATGGTAAAGCGATACCCGTTTTGCTGATGTAAAACTGATGGGATCCAGTTCGCGGAGTTTGCGCACCAGTATCATCCTGCAACGGTCCAGTAACTGCTCCGCTTCTGTCAATGTTAGCTTTACAGGTTGTGGTTTAACCACCGGGTTTATTTTCTTTACATCACTGCGGATCAGTGAACGGTGATAATAAATTTCAGTCAATGATCCGGGCAGGCTGGAATGATCCGGGAAATTAATTTCCACGTTTATCCCGATGGTATTCCAGAATTCTTCCTTTAATTCCGGGCGCATGTCGCTGCTTTCGAAAATGGCAATGAGCTGGTCCAGCATGTCTTCACCCGGGTTTCTTACATGTGCCAGCCATCCCTTCCACTCCGCATTGGCATCCTGCATGATCTCTGATTCGGTCTTTGTCATGACCATTGAAAGTATGGACTGTACCTGTGCATCACCTGCTTCCAAAGAGATGAGCCTTATATCGCCCGGGCGGGTTGCCCGCATCCATTTTACCAGCTCAAAACTGAAAGCAGCGCATAGGGATGATCCGTTGATACCGGTATTGTATAAACGGTATTGTATGTTTTCATTTTCCTTTATGTATGCCAGTAATTGTACTAATAAACGGTTGGCAGTTTGGTAAATGGTTTGATTACCAGGCCAGGCAACCAGGAACAGCAGCGCTGAATAAAATGACTCGATCGTTTTTTTGTCCTTCAGTGCGCTGATATTGACTGAATTCAGGAGTTGCAATTTTTCGGATGCAAACTGGCCCCCAAATTGGTTACGGATTGAAAAAAGCCGGTTTATGATCGCTTTGGATTTATTCATGTTATAGCGGCAGGCTGTATTAAAGCCGGTTGATAAAGGGAAGTTACTGTATTAATTTTTATTAAGTTTATGATGGCATTACCCGGCTTGTTTTACCCGTATATTTCCTTTAACTTTCTGCCATGCTTCGACTGTTTTTAAACTGGTACTGGAAATTTTATGGCTGGAAATTATCCGGGAGTATTCCTTACCAGTATAAAAAAATGGTGCTGGCTGTTGCGCCGCATACCCACTGGGTAGATGTGATGGTTGGATTTGCAGCCCGCAATGCCATGAAAATTCATCATGCAAAATTTTTAGGAAAAAAAGAATTATTCGTGGGGCCGCTTGGCTGGCTGTTGCGTGCCATGGGAGGTGTGCCGGTTGACCGTTTCAGCAAGCAGGGCATGGTTGACCAGGTAGTATCGATGTTCAACAGCAACGAAAATTTCATGCTGGGCCTGGCGCCCGAGGGTACCCGCAAACGGGTAAATACCTTGCGTACCGGTTTTTATCATATTGCCAAAAAAGCAGGCGTACCCATTGTGCCCATAGGTTTTGATTATGAAAATAAGCAGGTGGTCATTGGTGAAGCTTTTTTCCCGGGCGCTGATGAAGCTGCCGACCTGGAAAAGATCATGCAATTTTATACCGGGATAAAAGGCAAAAGGCCGGAACTTGATCTGCGGCATATGAAGAAATGACCTCACCCTGAAACGGAGTACATTGGTAAAAAATGCAACCTGTACTTTATTCCGGTAAAGACAAAGTACAGGTTGATGCCAAAAAATTTTACACTTTATTTTCGTACAGCCAGGTCGGTTTTATCAAATACAACCGAAACCAGCATGCGGCCGGCGGGCAGTTCAGTGGATGAATAGTACAGTTTAAATACCCGGTTAGCGCCTTTTTTAAGGCTGATGATATCCCGTACATTGCAACTCATATCACCAACCGGAGTTTGCGCATCTTTGAACCGCCAGGTTTTTACCAGGTTGTCCTGCCCGTCTTTAATGGTTACGATCCGGTTCTTCCCAACCTTGCCACAATGGTGATACCTGATGGTTAATTTATCATTGGGCGAAGCCTCACTTAACTGCAGGGTTTTGGCACTGTTCAATGCTTTGCCAAAACTTTGAAGTACAACCTTTCCGTTAAGTAAAATTTCGAATCCTTCTCCGCCGGCCGGTGATGATACCGGGGATTTTGCCGAAAAAGAAAGCAGGGCGGCTGCCATCGCAACCCCTGCAATTGATCTGCTGATGAATGTTTTCATGACCTTTATTTTTTAGTTATTGAATACATGGATCTGTAAAGAACCAATTTATCAATACAAAGAAAATGCAGCTGAATCCCTTTAAAAAATCAGTTTGACGAAAGGGCAGAGATGCTTGATGTTTTACAGTAAAAGGGGAAAATGGGATCAGGAAGCGGTTTCGGCGGGGTTAAATATTTTAAGCAGCAAGGCATACAGTTCCGGGTGCTTTTCTTTCAGCAATGCGGGCCTTTCAAAGAAATATTCAGAAACCACGGCAAAGAATTCTGCCTCGTTTGTAGCGCCGTAAGGATCGATGGTGGAATTATCCTCCAGGATATTTTTTATCTCCTGCTGCATCAGTTGCAGCCAGGGCTTTATGTATTTTTTATCAAGCAGCGATTCGGGCAACCCGTCGATCCCTCCATCGGATTTATCAAGCAGGTGCACAAACTCATGAATGGCTGTATTGTCTTTACCCGTCTTGTTGGTAAATGCCTGCCGCAGTTCGTGTTGCGATAATATCATCACATGGTTCATGGCCCCGGTTCCTACCATTCCCAAAATATTCCTGCCCGGGCCCTGCTGTTCAAATTCATGCGAGAATGAATCGGGGTAAAGCAACACTTCATTCAGGTTATGGTAATCCCAATCCTTAAAATTAAAAATGGGAATGATGGCGCTGGCAGCGATCAGTATCCTGTCTGTATCCTCAACAACCGTTTGTACGCCGGTGATCTTTACCCGGGTTAAAAAACGTGCTGCCCGTTCTTCAAATTCCGCCTGGTGTGTTTCATGCAGGTTTTGATAGAAAGGTACCTGTGTTTCCAATATTTTATTCATCATTACAGGCGCCGGGCCGGTAACCGGGGTTTTCTTTTTGCTTAGAAACTTTACGGTATAAGTGATCGCGAGGATAAAAATGATGAGGATGA
>CAZBIK010000003.1:24089-34530 GCA_964491955.1 uncultured Ferruginibacter sp. | reverse complement strand
ATATGTACCACTGATATAAAAGCCGCTAAAGCCAGTCACATTAAAATTGATCTCCCATAAATTGGTTGAGCTGTTCCAGGCAATGTTGGCATCATCTGGATCGATCAATTCTGTGCTTCCTGTATAATTACCCGGAACTGTACCTGTACCATGGTATTGGGTAACCAGTAAATTTGCTTTTCCGGTTACATCAGCAGGACCTGTGGGCAGGTTGGGGTCGCTGCCGTTCGCTGCATTATAATTGTCAAAATCGGGTTGTGTAAAATATAATGTGACTGTTGCGGTAGCTGCCGATGCATTAACGGAGGGTTCAATATCATAGTGCCTTTGAACGTATGGCTTACCGTTATAAGACTGAACAGTTGCATCCACTATGGCTTTTGTTTTAATGACACCACTAACCGGTGTGGCACCTGATGGTACAATGGTTGCTATAAAACCGCAATTGCTGTTATCACGGTATTCATTTGATTCTGCAATATCGTGAACATCATATCCGCCATTGTTTGCTATGGCCAACAGATCGCAGTTGACCGGCATCATACTGTCCTTCCGGGAAACATTACTGCAATAAGTCATTGTGCCCGCGGCAATGTAACGGTCCCTGGCAGGTATGCTTATAAAAGGAACATTATAGACAGCCGGGAAGCCCATGGGTTGCAGATCGGCACCAAAGAAATAAGGCCTTACCGGTTCCAGGAAATAAGTATAGGTTGCCGGCTGGTTGGGTGTAAAAGCTGATTCCATATTGCCTACAAAACCAGCAGACAATACCCGGTAATTTTTCGATGCGATCGTGTTAGGCCCATTTGTTCCCAGGCCGCCCAAAGGCAGAAATGGAAAGATGGTTGAGTTGCCTGTACCGGTAACTTCATTATAGATCACTACAGAACTATCACCCGATCCAGTACTGAATGCAATGCCATAATGCTGGGCACGGTTCCTGAAAAAAACATTGGTGGGGCCATTAATACCATGACTGGCATCGCCACCAATATTTTGTGCTATGTTTCCTTCAAATAAATTGGCATAGGGATAATTGCCATGCAGTACAATATCCCCTGCTGCATCTGCAGGAAATTCGGTTCTTCGCTGCTGCAGGGAATAATTATACGAATATATATTTCCATTGGTTCCGGCCTGCAATAACATGGCATGGCGTAAGTGTTTGAAGATATTATTCTCCACCAGGCAATCACCTGTTGTGAGGTGACAAACCACCCCATAACCTACCCCACCGGTACCATAAGAAAAAGCGCCATGAAAATAAGAACCGGTAACTTCAATATTACTGCTGTTCAATATAGAGATATGTGCAAAATTGGCGCTGTCGCTTTCAATTCCTTTTACCCAGCAAAAAGCTGCATAATTAAAATAAATATTGGATGTCTGGTTTGCAACAGGATCAACATCCATTCTTTTTATTTTAAGGCATTCAATACCTACACCGGTTACCATGTTAAGCTTTTGCGCAATGGGAGCACCGCTCAATGGAATTGCCCTGCGATGCCGGGTATAAAATGTAAACGTATTACCTGACTTGCTTTTTAAATAAGCGATCTGCCCAATTGTATTATCAGCCCACGAATCATTGATAAGGCCTGTTTCATTATCCTGGTACACTTTAATAAAATTTCCGGGTGAAGCTATTCCCGGATCACTTACTGTTACCTGGTTACTGTATTGCTGAACGGTTGCAGTAACCGGAGTACCCGCACCTGCTGAACCCTGCACAACGATCAGATGTGCGGAACCTGAACCCAGGTTAAATGTAAGTGTTGTATTGCCCGAGCCGGCACCCCGGAGAATCAAGCCACTGCGAAGGTTTATACCGCCGGTAAACAAATAATTTCCTGCAGGAAAATAAATAACGCCTTTGGCAGTGCCCAGGCTGGCAATTGCATTTGCAAAAGCAACGTTGTTTGAAACCAGGCCTGTATTATCTCCTCCAAATGCCGTTATGTTTACCAGTGCAGGATATGAAGGCACCGTATCCCCGGGATACCCGGCCCTTTGCCAACCGAGCTTAACAGGAGAACCACCAAATGTTGCGGTCAATTGTTGAGAGTATGATGAAAAACAAATACCAGAAATAATTATGAATAAGTGAAGCTTTTTCATTTTTCTAAGTAACTATTTTTTACCTGTTTGCTTCAGTAAAACTAATTTATTTATTGGGTGAATTATATTATTTTCTGAATATAATATTTCCCCTTCAAATGCCTTTCCGTTTAAAAATAATTGGCTTCTTTAAAAAGCAGGTATTCAAAAACAGGAGAAGTTTCAGCAATCAAAAACAATCATGATGTACTGCAAAGACGGGATCATTTTTGATTTTGTGCATTTTAATAAGGGAAGAAAACCGGAGAATAGACGTTTTATGAAAAAAATAAAACCGCCTTTGTTGAAGACAACCTGGTTATTTTATCACCGGCAGAAAAAATAATGACAACTATTTTACATCCGGCTGAAAGCATCATAATCCAGCAATTCAATATCGGGAGAAAGATAACCCGGTTTTACGGGTTCTTCTTTCATCAGGTCGGTGCTCAGGTATTTTTTATTGCTGTCGCTGAAAACGGTCACCACATTCAGCGGCCGCTGTGATTGCATTTGCAGCCGGATGGCGCCGATCAGGTTGGCCCCGGAAGAAATGCCTACGGCCAGTCCCAGTGTTTTGGCCAGTTTTTGCGCCATTAAAATAGAATCCCCGTCAGAAACCTTGATCACCGGGTCCATCTCATCCAGTTTCACAATGGCAGGAATGAATTCATCAGATATTCCCTGGATACGGTGCGACCCTGTTTTATAACCGGTAGACAGCGTTGGGGATTCTTCGGGCTCCAGGGGATGTATTTTTATACCCGGGTCCCTCGACCGCAGGTATTTACCCACTCCCATGATCGTTCCGCCCGTACCAACGCCTGCAACAAATGCACCGGGATTAATGTCGATGGCCTGCATCTGCATCCAGATCTCTTTTGCAGTTGTTCTTTCATGTGCTTCGGCATTGAAGGTGTTTTCAAACTGGCGCGGTAAAAAAACAGCCGGGTCGGCAGCCGACAACTGTTCACTTAATGCGATGCTGCCCAGGAAACCGCCCTTTTCCTTCGACATCAGGATAACCGTTGCCCCGAGGCTTTCAATGATATTGATCCTTTCGCGGCTCAGCCAATCGGGCATGATGATCTTTACCTCGTGCCCCAGTGCCTTACCAATGGCACTGAATGAAATACCGGTATTGCCACTGGTGGCCTCCACAATGATATCACCGCTTTTTATCCTGCCCGTGCGGTAGGCCTGTTGAAGAATGTATAAGGCCATCCGGTCCTTGATGCTGCCTGTAAGGTTGTAGTGCTCGCATTTCACATATACCTTACCAGTCACATTTTTGTACCGGTAAAGGATCTCTATCATCGGTGTGTTACCGATGAGGCGCCAGAGATGGTTGAATTTATTTTCTAATTTCGTTTTCGTACACTAAAACTAAAATAAACCGGCCGTAAATTATACCAACCTGACCAATATCATAAATGTATAGAAACCGGTACACTGCAGATATTCAAACCCTGAATGATTTTCCTTAAAACCAACTGATAAGGATCATCTGCGTACTGCTGAAGCTACTATGTATATAAAACACATTAATATCAAAATTTACGGGTAAATCTTCTGTATAAAATCTTTTCCAGGCCTTCTCTCTGGCACATTTATTGTTATAAATCAACTGTTCCCGCTTTAAAAATCCAATCCTGTCCCCCCTGAAACAAGCATAGAATAATTTCTATATTAGAATAAGAATTATATCTACAAATCCTCTTTAAAACCACAATTAAGTTTGCATTTTAGGCGTTTTCCTGTTATTACGGTTCAATCCTGTTTAAAACACCAACCAATATTATGAATAACAACAGCAAACAAAAAGAACTTTTACTCATCGTTCATTCCGGTTTTTTTTCAAAAGCATGGGTTAAAAGTGCCCGTGCGGAAGCGGAGGGCTGGTTTTCGCAAAAGCAGCAGTTAAAGGAAGCCTGTATGGATGGGTTAATGCCTGAATTATTGCCTGAATGTTTTGAAAAAACAAACAGCACACCGGCGCCACTCTGGAAGATCAATGATGCCAATACTTTTATTGACCTGGTGTATTGCAAACACACACAAAAAAAGGAAAAACAATTCTCTTTAAATCCTTATATCTTCATGCAGGTTCAGGGTTATAACTGATCCTGCAATTGAAAAAATTAACCGGGCTGTTTTAATCAAACAGCCCTTTTTCTTTAAAAAAAACACCTGGTTACCCGGTTCTTTTACCGGATCACCAACTGCCTGTTGCTTGAAAATTCCTTACCGGTTATTTTAACCGTATAAATTCCTGCTGATAAGTGATGATTCACCGTGATGGTATTGTTGTTTCCGTATTGTTGCTGAAATTTCAGCCGCCCGGCCTGGTCATAAACCAACACATCAATGGTACCGGGTATGTTTTTCAGTAAATTGATATTAAAGGAGGCCCCGGAAGCTGGATTGGGATAGATATCAGCTGAATGGCCGGTGTCTTCATTTCTTACCCTTTCAATGGGTGAATAAGAAAACTTGCCGTCAATATCAACCTGTTTCAGGCGGTAAAAGGATATGCCGCTCATGGACTGGTTATCAAAAAAGGTATAATCCGTTAAATGGCCATTGTTATTTATGCCAACTACCCTTCCCACCTGGTTAAAATTAACTCCATCAGCAGAACGTTCAATATCAAAATAACCGTTGTCTTTTTCGTACTCCGTTGTCCAGAAAACTTTTACCTGTTTACTGTTAACAGCGCTGGCCTTGAAAATTTTGAGGTTAACGGGCAATTGGCCCGGGAGCTGTGCTTTTGCTGAAAAAGCAAGTAATAAAATGATGGCAGTTAGAACATTCCATTTCAGGCCGGTTAAAACCTTTTTTTGCAGGCTGAGGTTAAGCTTACACATAATTGTTGATTTAAAGAGGTTGAATAGCAATTCAAAATCCGTTTAGCAAAACGGGGCCTGATTCAAAGGAATTGAATAATGTAATAAGCTTTGATCGATGGGGTTGGTAAATTCTGAAGGATAAGAAATTTGTACGGTCGGGGACAAATATAATATAATAAACCTGAAAAAGAAATATATATGTACAAAGTTTGGTTTCCATCCGTGCTGTTCATGAAAATTCCAATCCAGGTCATAGCAGGCCTTAAATCAGTGGAATATGCTGTGCCTCAAGGATGATTTGAATGCATTTTTTAGTTAATTTGAGTTGACTTTATTTATAAAACAGTAATCCTGACAAAAAACAGCCTGGCATAAGGTTGAGGTTTGCAAAAAAATTATACAAATTGAATATATATTTATGACCATCTTCAACAGAACCGATTCTGACAATATCCATTTCCGTGAGTTGGTGGCCTTACTGGATGCTGACCTGAAAATAAGGGATGGCGATGAACATGAATTCTATGCGCAGTTCAATACCATTGAAAACCTGCGCAATGTCATTGTCTGTTATGTTGATCATAAAGCGGCCGGATGCGGAGCATTTAAAAAATATGATGATCAAAAAGTTGAAATAAAAAGAATGTTTGTGTTGCCTGGCTACCGCGGGCAGGGCCTGGGACTGCACATTTTAAAGGAACTGGAATTGTGGGCGATGGAACTGAATTATCCGGCATGTATCCTGGAAACAGGTAAAAAACAGCCTGAAGCGATCAGGTTGTATCAAAAAGCAGGGTATTCCATCATAAAAAATTACGGGCAGTATGAGCATGTAGAGAACAGTGTATGTATGTCAAAATGGATTGCATGAATCCCCGGGAAAAGCAATTATTGAATTCACTTTAATCGACAGGGAATTAAACCGAAAACCCTGAACTGAATTTCATCTATAAATATTTTCAATGAAAAATGCAAATGCTGCTTCGTGGTTTGGATTTACCGGTGTGATCCTGTTTATTGCAACATCCATCATTGCTGCCATGCTGATCCCCGGTTACAGCCATCTTTCACAACTCATCAGCGAATCGTATGCCATTGATACAACCTATGGTTTGCCACTGAGATTGATTGGTTTTTTACCTGCAGGAATTTGCCTGGCTGTTTTTGCCTTTTTAGCGATAAGGGTATTGCCCAAAAATGTGCTTACAAGGGCCGGCTTCTACGGCATCGGTATATTCTATGGCCTGGGCACTGTGGTCGTCAGCTTTTTTCCCTGTGATGCAGGATGCAATAAGGAGTTTATTGACCCCAGCCTTTCACAATTTATTCATAACAGTACCGGTATGCTCACCTACCTGGCTGTACCTGCATCTTTGATCCTGGTTGGTATTGCTGCCCTGAAATGGACTGATGCAAAACCGGTTGTTTATTCCGGCATTGTTTCAGGCCTGCTGGCCATGGCCTTTGTTGGTATCCTTTCCAATGATATGGATACTGCATATGCAGGGCTTTATCAACGCATTATTGAGGGTTTGATCCTTTTTTTTATTGTAACCTGTTCGATATACCTGCGTAAAATCCGGAATAAAATAACTGACTGAGGCTGACAAATAATAAATTGCCGGATAAATAACCAAACCCGCAACAGGTTTTTACAGTTTGATCATATTTATACTAAAAATGAAACAGCAATACAAAACCAAAAGACTTACTTTAAACAGGCTAATCCTGCAGGATGCCCATTTTATTTTTGACCTGGTAAATACACCGGGCTGGATCAAATATATCGGCGACCGCGACATACATTCAATTGATGATGCTGCAACTTATATAGAAAAGATCCTGAACAACCCGGGCATCACCTATTGGGTGGTACAACTAACCGGTAAGCATACCCAAGTTGGTATCATTACATTCATTAAACGTGATTACCTGGCACACCATGATATCGGGTTTGCCTTTTTACCCGATCACACCAATAAAGGCCTCGCTTTTGAAGCTGCTTTTGCCGTATTGAATGACCTGTTAGAAACGGGTTCAGATACGCATATACTGGCCACTACACTAAAAGAAAACAATGCCTCTGTTCACTTATTAAAAAAGCTTGGGTTCACCTGGCTTCAGGAAATAAACAATGGAAATGAAATGCTGGATGTATATGAAGTTACAAAAAATAAACTGGCCGGGCCGGGGAATTAGGTTTACAGGCAACAGCAAAGTCTGAATATAATGGCCATTGAACACCCAATTGAATAACAAGTTGTTTTGCAGTCCTTTTGTATTATCCAAATGGATCATAATTTTCCGCTTTTATTTATTTACTTTTATTCTGTAAATATTACTACTTTTAAATATTATATTTCCTAAATAACCAAAACTACATTATGAAAAAGATCATCTTTCTGATTATCACATTATTTTCACTTCAGGGATTTGCGCAGGAAGTAAGCAAGGAATATGACAAGATCGGGAAATTTTACCATGGCGTTGCCATCGTATGGAAAAACGGGCTTTGTGGTGTGATCAAATCCAGTGGAAAGGAAATTGTTAAACCGGAATATGAAAAAATACGTCCTTTTGGAAATGATGGCATCTCCTACACGACCAAGGACGGAAAAATAGGACTGCTCTCCATCGAAGGTAAAGTGATTGCAGAAAATATCTATGAATCGATCGCACCATTCAGGAACGGGCGTGCCCTCACAAAAATGAATGGCCTGGTTGGCATGATCAACAGCAATGGAAAAGTGCTGATCCCCAATGAATACCAGAAAATTAATGTTGGCCGCTATGGTGATATACGGGCTGTGAAGGATGGCCGCGAAGTGATGCTGGATGTCAAGGACTGACAAACCAATTCATTAAAGATAATTCAATGGGTAACCGGTACAATTACGGGTTACCCATTTTATTTGACACCAGTTTTTAAGGGTCTTTTTTTATTCCAGGTGACAGAAATTTTGACTTTTTCCCTGTCATTTTTTTTCTATTTTTCCGTCAATTTTTCATTTTTTTAAGGTGATCCCCGGGTGGCACAAAAATTGATTTTTCCTGTTTGAAATTAATTTTTTAACCATTAAAAAGGAGGTAATTATGACACTGTTAAAAAGAAATGGAAGCCTGCTGAACCCATTTCCGGCACTTTTTGATGATTTTGTTAACCGGGACCTGTTCAACTGGGGAAACCTGAATTTCTCCGACACGAACACCAGCATTCCTGCAGTGAACATCAAAGAAACTGCAGAAAATTATGAAGTTGAAGTAGCGGCCCCCGGTATGACTAAAAAAGATTTCACCATTGAACTGGATGGAAATGTGCTCACCATCAGTTCACAAAGAAACGATCAGAAAGAAGTAACGGAAAATGAAAAGTATTTCCGCAGGGAATTCAGTTACCAATCATTCCGGAGAACCTTCACCCTGCAAAAAGATGTGGTGGATATTGACAGGATCGAAGCCCGGTATGAAAATGGTTTGCTCCAGCTTCTGATCCCCAAGAAAGAAGAAGCAAAACAAAAGCCGCCGAGGCTGATACAGGTTTCATAATGCCTGAACGGTGTTCTAAAAAAGTTGCCCTGATCCGGGCAACTTTTTTTTGCCGGGAAGCCGGTCAAAAAAATTATTGTTTAAGCAAAAGCAACCGATCTGAAAAAAACATCTCACAGTCCGGGTAATTGCACAATTAAAATAAAAAATTCAAACTTTTTTACCCCGGATCTGTTAACTGGAAAACACAAAAACAAATTTTATGCAAAAAAACATTTTTTCAATGATCGCTGTTGTAGCTTTCAGCGCATTAACCCTTGTAGCCTGTAATAACGGCGAAACAGAAAAAACAGAAACAACCCCGGAAGTTGCCAAAGAAGAAGCAGTGGCTCCCCCTGCCCCAAAAGACATTGTTGATGTGGCCATCGGATCTCCCGATCACACGACACTGGTTGCTGCAGTTACAGCTGCCGGCCTGGTAGAAACACTGAAAGGTGCCGGTCCGTTCACCGTATTTGCCCCAACCAATGCAGCTTTCAGCGCATTGCCAGCCGGTACTGTTGAAGGCCTGCTGAAGCCGGAGAGTAAAGAAGCCCTGACCGGTATATTGACCTATCATGTGGTAGCCGGTGCTGTTAAGGCAGCTGACCTGAAAGACGGCCAGAAAGTAAAGACATTGCAGGGTGAAGAACTGACAGTGACCATTAAGGATGGCAAGGTGATGATCAATGGTGCCAATGTAACGGCAGCCGACCTGGCAGGAAGCAATGGCGTGGTACATGTAGTTGACGCTGTTTTAATGCCAAAGAAATAAGCTGGTTATTTGTTTATATCCAAACATTCAGTACGGGAGCAGCATTAGCTGCTCCTTTTTTGTTGAGATCATTGTGATCCATATGATGCCGGAATGCAGCCATCATACCACAACTAAACTTTAACATTTGAAAGGAGCAGTAATTACATCATTGGCATAATTTTTACCAACTTTGTACTAAACCATTCACTTGAAAAAATATTTACTCTTTTTATTTATTTTCAGTTCGCTTTTAAGCAGGGCACAAAAGGTAGAAAGCATTTATGTGAACCTGTATACCGACAGTTTGAAAAAGGGCACATTCAACTATATAAACATAGATGGAAAATTATCCAATGGCAAATACCTGCCGCTCGACAGTACACATCTCATTTTTTGGGCATCGGCCGGGAAATTCAATGGTAACAGTTTGTGGATCGACCAGGATATTGCCATTGACAAAGTAGATGTGAAGGTCAGGCTGCGGTCAGATCCCTCCCTGGTGAAGGAATTTACGATATACATCAAAAAGAAACCCGACCCGGCCTTAAAAACCCTGGATGAGATCATGAACAGGCCGAAAACTAAAAAAGGATAAATAGTTTGAACCACAATAAGAAATGCCCGGTAAATCAGGAAGATCTGCCGGGCATTTTATTTAGGTATTTTATTTAGGTGTCAGACGGTTTTAAACCGTAAAGACACCTGGAACCGGTTTAAAACCGTCTGACACCTATGCAAATTTCTTTGCGTCTTCTAAAAATTTTGCCAACCCGATATCGGTCAACGGGTGTTTTAACAATCCTAAAATGGAATCCAGCGGGCAGGTACATACATCCGCACCGGCTTCGGCACAACTGATGATGTGATTGGGATTGCGGATCGAAGCTGCCAGTATCTCGGTTTTAAATCCCTGGATGTCGAATATCTGGCGCATCTGGTGAATCAGTATCATTCCATCCCAGCCACTGTCGTCAATGCGCCCGATAAAAGGCGAAACATAGGTAGCCCCTGCTTTTGCAGCCAGTATGGCCTGGCCTGCACTGAACACCAGCGTACAGTTCGTACGGATACCGTTATCCGTAAACCATTTCAATGCTTTTATGCCGTCCTTTATCATGGGCACCTTTACCACTATGTTTGGATGAATGGCGGCCAGTTTTTTTCCTTCTGCAACAATACTTTCAAAATCCGTGGAGATCCCTTCAGCGCC
>CAZBIK010000003.1:0-24079 GCA_964491955.1 uncultured Ferruginibacter sp. | reverse complement strand
GCTGATATCACCATCCACCATTTCGCAAATGGTTTTGTAATGGGCCATAACCGCATCCTGGCCTTTAATGCCTTCTTTGGCCATCAATGACGGGTTGGTGGTAACGCCATCCAGGATCCCAAGGTCGTTTGCTTCTTTGATCTGTGCCAGGTTGGCTGTATCTATAAAAAATTTCATATGCCCATACCCCAACGGGGATTTATTGTTTGGTTAAAAAATTAAGATTAGCGCAAAAGTAAAATAATTGAAAGAGTTAAACCGAAAATATTTATACAGCAGGGCCGGTGAAAATTGTTAATTAGTAATCATGGCGGGTTAAGATCTGCAGGCTTCAGTTCAGGGCATAAAAAATGGCAAGTTACTTACATCGCACCGCTCAACCATCTACCCTTGCTACCTTCCGGTCCTGGGGGAGTTCAACAGGAGCTGGCCGTATAAGACTTGCCGGTGCAAAGATAAGGAAGGAGGTTTAATGTAGAACGTTTAATGATGATAAAATTTAAATACTGGTAAAATAGACCATTGACTTAATGACCATTGACTTAATGACCATTGACATAATGACCATTGACTTAATGACCAATGACTTAATGACCATTGACTTTTTCCCATCAAAAGCTTATTCCTGGCTGATCAGTTCTTGAATTTATTCTGCCAATACCGATCAACTGGTCTGTACGGTCGGTGAAAGATTTATAATACATTAAAATGGTATAACTGTTCTCCGTTTCCCAATAATCACCTTCCAGGTCGCGCCGCAGGGCAGGGTTCTCTTTATCCACGGCGATATAGGTATAATTGTAATAACCCTGTTTTAAATACGCGGAGGTCTCATAGACACCCAATTCAGCATTATACTGCATCCTGGTCTTATCATTGAATTCATAGTTCGTTAACTGCCCGGCAAGGTAAATGTCTTTACCGGCAAACGGCACACCATTTGGAGCAGTCAGGCGGAAGTGTACGGTAGCAAAATCGCCCTGCCAGTAAGGATTAATCGTTTCATAGGTTTCAACCAGGTACATGCCGTTCAGGTCCCTGAAGTAAACATAGCGCTGTGCGCTGCGGTCGGCATCCGGGAACAGGAACATTTCCGTTGAATTCTTTTTGTAATCAGCCCGTTCTACCCGGTCGCTTTGAAGCCTGAAACTGCGCAGGTCGAGCCAGCGCCACTCTTTACCTGCAGGGAACACCATATTGTTTTCCATATTATACTCCAATGCACTGCCCCGTACAAAGGTGGGTTTGATATCCTTTAGCGAATTATCCCAACGGTTGTTTTGGAGGATGACCACTTTTACCTGCTGGGCCGCACTAAAAGTATTTAATCCTTTAATGTTTGCCGTGAACATTATTTTCTGGTGGGTTTTAAAAAGCTGAGGTGTAAATGGCTGAACAACCTGGCCGCCGATGGATGCAACCGGGTCCAGAACCAGCATCCGCCGGGTAAATACCAGTTTTGAAATATCGCCGTCCAAATAAACTTTTAACATATAATTACCCGACATGGTCAGTGTAGTGCCCCTTTCGGGCATTAAAGCCTGGTAATGCGTGTACCTTGTTAATGCGATCGAAGAATAACGGTATGTGGTTATACGCTGCTGGGTAAACCCTTTGGTATACAAAAAGGGGCTGATATCAACCGGTTTCCAGTCGTAATCACAAAGCTGCAGCGTATAATTATAACTTTTCACATTGGCATCCAGGTCATCAAAATGAAGTTCCAGCTGATCGGTACTGTTCATTTTATAAACCGGCAAAGAGCCCTGGTCGCCATACATATGAAAACGAATGGCTTTAATATTGTCCTTATACACGGCATCCGGTTCCTGCGCAAAGGCTGATACCGTTGATAAAAAAGCAATGATTAACAAAACGATATAATTTTTTAATAACATTGCCTTTTGCCCTTTCCCGTTTACAGCCGCAAAACTTTTCAGCGCCTCCTTCGTTTCAGAAAAAGGAATGAAGTCTGCGTGCTGTACATCCCTGCCTGTTTCAACTTTTACCATGTTATCTTTAATCATTACGTTTAAATAAAATACTTTTGTAAGATACCAAAAAATATGCCGTTTGAATGTATCTGTATTCATAGCAAAACGAATTGCCTTTAACCGGCAAAAGACCTTTTCCAGGTTCATCATCAGGCTGGCCGTCAGCGCTACAGCCATCAGTGTAGCGATTATGATCGTGGCCATGAGCTTTGTCAATGGTTTTCAGCAGGTGATCAGCAATAAGGTGTTCAGCTTTTGGGGACATATACGGGTGCAGCAAAATGTGGAGAACCGGGTGAGCATAGCCGAAGAATACCCCATAACACAAAATGACACGATTGAACAATTCCTGCAGGACCTGCCCCAGGTGAAGACAGTAGAACGGTTTGCAACCAAATCGGCCATCATCAAAAAGGATGCAGCCATTGAAAGTGTTTTGCTGAAAGGCATTGATTCTTCCTTTGATTTTAAACGGCTGCAACCCTTCCTGCAGCAGGGCAAATGGATCCCGTTTACAGACAGTGGTTACAGCAACTGGATCAATATTTCCACCTATACGGCCAACCAGTTAAACGCAAAGCTGAACGACAGTGTCTTTGTTTTCTTTTTCAGGGAGGATGGTACAAAAACCGCACGCTGGTTAAAAATTGCAGGTATCTATAAAACCGCCATTGAAGAATATGACAGGAATTTTGCACTCAGCGACATCAACCTGATCAGGCGGCTGAATAACTGGGAACCCGACCAGATCGGCGGATACGAACTTTTTTTGCATGATTATAAAACCATTGACTCGGTCGATAATTTTATTTATGCCGAATTGCCGCAAAGCTGGTACAGCAGGTCGATCCGGGAAATTTATCCCAATATATTCGACTGGCTTGGGCTGCAGGGGCAGATAAAAAATATATTGCTCTTTATCATGATGGTGGTTGCAGTGGTTAACTTAATAACCTGCCTGATCATATTGGTTCTGGAAAGAACCCCGATGACCGGTATCCTTAAAGCCCTGGGTGCATCTGACTGGAAAGTGCAACAGGTCTTTTTATACAACACATCCGTAATTGCCATAACTGGCATTATTGCCGGTGCCGCATTGGGACTGGGTATTTGCTGGCTGCAGGAAATGACCGGTTTTATAAAACTGAATGAAGAAGCCTATTATATGAGTGCTGCCCATGCCGATGTTGTGTGGTGGCAGGTGTTATTGATCTGTGTGGCTACGCTGGTGGTATCCTTTTTCACGTTGATCATACCAACACTGCTGATCAAAAAAATAAAACCGGTTAAGGCGATACAGTTCAGGTAAATTTACTTTTTTGATTATGATCATTTTATTTTAACCGCCGGCGGTTAATAAGAAGAATTATCAACGATTACTTAACATGCGACAGGATGATCCCTGCAGCCACCGCAGCATTCAGCGATTCTGCCTTACCGGTACCCGGGATGGTGATCTTTTCATCAGCCAGTTTCATCACTTCGGCACTTACCCCGTTTGCTTCGTTTCCGATAACCAATATTCCTTCGGTCAGCATGGTTGTTTTTACATCTTTTCCCTCCAGTGAAGCAGCATAAATTTTCACCTGCTTATTTTCTTTCAGCCAGGCAACAAGTTCTGTGTATATAAGATTAACCCTTCCCAAACTGCCCATGGTACTTTGTACCACTTTGGCATTATACATATCGGTGCAACCCGTTGAGCAAACGATGTTTTCTACACCAAACCAGTCTGCAATGCGGATGATGGTGCCCAGGTTACCGGGGTCCTGTATGGTATCCAGCGCAAGGGTGATCTTACCCCGGGTTTCAATATGATCTGCAGGTTTCCTTTTTTCAAAAACAGCCAGTACCGCATGTGGGGTTGACAGGGTTGATATTTTTGAAAGCTCAAAGTCCTTCACCGGTTCAATGACAATTCCGGGGAATGCCGAAAGGAAATTCCGTTGTTCACTGATCCATGTTTCCACTGCAAAAAGTTCCTTGCAAATAAATTTCCGGCTATTTAGCAGATCCATCACTACCTTCGGCCCTTCAGCAATGAACAATCCATGTTCATCCCTGAATTTTTTGTGCGCTAAACTTTGAATATATTTGGTATGCGTTTTGCTCAACATAGTCGCTAGTATCTTTTATGCCTGTAAACCCTTTTAATAAACTCAGTTCCTTATTTCAATTTTTGTTGATTGTTATAACCTGTATTTCTGTATCCTCCTGCATCATCCCGAAAAAGTATCAAAAAGATAAACCTTTTATCACTAAGAACAGTATCGAAGTTAAGGGAGGAAAATTTACCAAGGATGAAAGGACGACGGTAAAACAGCGGTTATATGCCCAATTGGATGACAGTTCAAGGATCAACGTGATCGATAAATATTTTATCCGCCACGTGATCATGAGTCCGCCGGCATACGACAGCAGTTCATCTGCCAGGTCGGCCCGGAATATGGAAACTTCCATGCTTCACCTGGGTTACTACAAGGCTAAAGCCGGCTTTACCGCCGACACCAGCCTCGTGGGCGATCAGCAAAGGGTGCATGTTTCTTACACGGTAGATGTAAACAAACCTACTTTAATTGATACCTTCTCTTATATACTGCGCAGGCCCGACCTGCAAAAACTGGCTGTGGAGAACATCGATAAAACCCTGATCAAAAAAGGCGAACCGGTAACCAAGGCTGCCGTGCTGGGCGAATTGAACAGGCTTGTTGACCTATACCGCAACAATGGCTATTATAAATTCACCTCCGAAGAACTGGTGATGCGTGGAGACACCACCGTTGCCGCACTGACCACCATCACCGAAGATATTTTTGAACAGTTGCGTTTACTTGCCGAAGCCCAGCAGGCCAGGGACTCACCCACCATCAAACTGGCCGTGGTGCTGAATCCACCGGCCGACAGCACCAAATTAAAGCCCTATTACATCAACAATATTTATTTTTTCCCGGATTACCGCAATGGTGACCATATTACTGACAGTGGTTTAACCGTGCGGTACCTGGCCAGGAAACGCTGTGATACCTGCATTGCCGATACCAATTTTATTCTGGCCTATCATAAAAATCTTTTCAGGACCCGGTTGCTGACCAGGAACCTGTATTTGCGGAAAGGTGACCTGTATAACCAGACAGATTTTTATAAATCGCTGAACAGCTATGCCCGTGCAGGATTATGGCAAAGCACCAATATTGTGGTTGAGGAAGTTAAAAATAAGGACAGCCTGCATAAGATCGACCTGCTGGTTCAGCTGATACCGGGTAAGCAGTACGGTTATGAAGCATCCATTGAAGCCAGTTATTCAGCTTCCAGCAATACCAACAGTGTAACTGCCGCCAATGCCGGTAACCTGCTGGGATTATCCGGTAATATATCTTTCATCAACCGCAACTTCAGAAGATCAGGAATCAAAATGACCAACTCGCTGATGGCCGGGGTAGAATTCAATTTCAGGCCCGACAGCAACAACAAAAAGAACCTGATCAATTCCAACGAGGTCAGTTATACAAACAACATCATCTTCCCGGGCTTTATTTTTCCTTTTGGAAACTTCAGCAGGGATGAGCGTTTTACACTCACCGAATCATTCATCAATACCAAGGTCTCCTATATCAACCGCATCAATCTGTTCAACCTGCAGTCTTTCAATTTAGCGGTTGGTTATAACGGCACCACCCGCAAGAACCGGCAATGGATCTTTAAACCGCTGAATTTTGAATTTGCCCGTTTATACAATGAAACAGACAGTTTTAAACAAACGCTGGCGGATAACCCTTTTTTGCGGTATTCATTCAATACGTCACTGATCGCCGGTGCCAGCATCGGTTACAGGTACACGAAAATAAACCCCAAACACAAAAACCGGCAGCACAGTGTAAAAGTGAACCTCGAGGAGTCGGGGCTGATCTGGGGCAGGTTTGGCCTTTTTGAAAAATACATGCGCAATTATGTAAAAGCCGATGCAGAATATATTTACTCGGTAAGCCGTGCCAAGTCTGCATTCGTGTTCAGGATCTTTGGCGGCATTGGCATTGCTTCCAAAAAAGATACCACGCTCCCGTTCTTTAAACAGTTTTTTGGAGGTGGCAGCAACAGCATGCGGGGATGGCCGGTAAGGGGTATCGGCAGGGGTTCACAGCCGCTGGCACCCTATGGTTCCAATTCGTTCAACGACCGAACCGGCGATATACAACTGGAGACCAATATTGAATACCGGTACAATATTCTGCAGATCATTCCCAATTCGCTGGTATTGAGGGGGGCCCTGTTTGCAGATATCGGTAATGTATGGAATTTCAGGAATTCAAAACCCGGTGGTGATACAGACAGTACTCAGTTCCAGTTCAAGAACCTGTACAAACAACTGGGTGTTGCCTTAGGTACCGGCTTCCGGCTTGACTTCAATTATTTTATTTTACGGTTCGACCTGGGCTTCCGGTTCAAACGCCCGGATATTGCGGCCAATGACGGCTGGCAGATACCGGACATCAACTTTAATAATTTATTCAGAAGGGGTGTACAGATCCCCGATCCAAACAACCCCGGCAAGACCTATAACGACAACCGGTATAAAAAATGGCGGTACGAGAATTATAATTTAACGATCGGGATCAGTTATCCATTCTAGGAGTTTAAAAGGTTTAATGGTTTAAGGGTTTAAGGTTTGTTCAAATTGTTCCATGCTTTGTGCATCCTCATTTTTAAAATTGCCGATACGTGTGCGGCATAAGCTGCTTAAATAACCGCCACAACCCAATGCAGCGCCGTAATCGTTAGCCAGGCTGCGGATGTAAGTCCCGGTGGAACAGATCACTTTAAAATAAACAACGGGCAGCTCGATATTTGTAATTTCAAATGATTTTATGTGTATGCTTCGTGGTTTCAATGCTACTTCTTCTCCCCTTCTTGCCAGCTCATATAAAGCAACACCGTCTTTTTTTATGGCTGAAAACATAGGAGGAAGTTGTTCAATATCACCAATGAATCTTTCAGTTGCGGCTTGAATCATCTCTGCAGTAATATTAGAAATATCTTTTTGCTGAACAGGTTCACTCTCCAGGTCGTATGTTGGCGTTACAGCGCCCAGCGTGATGCTGCCGGTGTACTCTTTTTCCTGTGCCATATATTCATTTATCTTTTTGGTGAACTTGCCGGTGCATACGATCAATAAACCGGTTGCCAGCGGATCCAGTGTACCGGCATGGCCGATCTTTTTTATCTGTATTAAACTACGCAGTTTACGCACCACATCAAAGGAGGTCCAGTGCAGGGGTTTGTTTATTAAAATGACTTTCCCATCAGCATATGGCTGCTGGATGGCAGGATCAATGGGTATCCTGGCCACCCGTTCCTTTTTTACCGGTTCTTCCCCTGCCTGTACAAGTTTGTTCGTATATCGTTCCCGGTATGTTGTTTTACGTGCCAATTGCTGTTGTGATTAATTTATGCAAACCTAAATTATTAATGGTTGCGGGCAAGGGTTAATTGTAATTGATGCTGAAGAAAAGGAGTTTTGTATCTTTATAATTCTGCAGCAGGTAACCAAAATAATCTAAAAAACCGGTAACAGAATGAACAACTTATTTGATCAATCTGACGTTTCTGAAATTTTGAAACGGATTGAAAAGCTTACACCGGATTCACAAAAACAATGGGGTAAAATGACTGTTGCCCAGATGCTGGCACATAGCAATGTGTCTTTAGAAACAGCCATGGGTATGAATTATATTAAACGGCTTTTTATCGGCAGGATCATTGGCTCATTTTTGAAACCAAAAGTGCTTGGTGCAAAACCGTTTGGTAAAAACTCCCCAACAGACAAAAGCTATATATTTAATGGCCCCCTTTCATTTGAAACAGAAAAGAAAAAACTGGCAGCATCGGTCAAAATGTTTTTTGAAGGAGGGCCTTCACAATGTACAACACATCTTCACCCGTTCTTTGGCAAATTTACACCCGAAGAATGGGCAGTTTTTCAATGGAAACACCTGGACCATCATTTAAGACAATTCGGGGTTTAGATCCTGAGACAGCAGAGGCATAATGGTTGATATGACACCATGTCAATGAGATATTCATCACACGAAAATTAATTATTTTGATACCGATGGTTTGAAATAACAGGGTTTAGAATATTTAAATATCATCTACATTTATGAAGCATGCCTCGAAAATATTTGTGCTTTTTTTTATGATGCACCTGCCTGTATATGTTTTAACACAGACGCTTAGAATACCAGCAGAATGGGAAAAACAGGAAACCGTTTGGCTCACCTGGTTTGGAAATGAGCGGCGTGATTCTGTAACCTGCCGGGTGATCGAAGCTCTTCAACCACAAGTTGACATATCACTGAATGTTGCTTCAGATTCGATGAAACAAGTTGCCATTAATTATATGGCAGGCTACATGATCAACAGCAGCAAAATAGATTTTTTCACTGACGGGTTCATAGATTTCTTTACCAGAGACTATGTATTTTTTGCAAAAGACCTAACAGGTAAATTACACGTAGTTTGTTTCGAATATTCGTCATATGGGATGTATCCCGACATTTACGGAATACCAATGCCCGAAGATGAAAAAATATATGGTAAATGGGATGAACGCCTGGCTAAACGATTGAACTTACCAATGATCAACAGCCATTATGTTTTTGAAGGTGGCGGGATCGAAGCGAATGGCAGTGGTACACTGATGATCATAAAAGAAATGGCCTTACAACGAAATCCAGGCAGGTCGATCCGGGAAATTGAAATTGAACTGAAAAAGACATTGGGTGCACGTAGAATTATCTGGCTGGAGAAAGGGCTGATTGAAGACAGGTTATTTCCGAAATTCGGCCCATTTTATAAGAATTATTTTGGCGGTGGTGCTAATATGCATATCGATGAGCTTTGCAGGTTTGTGAATGAAAATACAGTACTGCTGCCATACATTTCAAAGGATGATCGTGACAAAAGCCCTGTTGACAGTATCAATTTCAGGATGCTGGAAGGGAACTTAAAGATTCATCAGCGTGCAACAACTGCAGATGGGGAAAAACTAAAAATAGTTCGTGTTCCAATGCCGGAAATTGAACAATTAAAATTTACATTAACTGTTGGAGAATCCGATCACCTGCGTTTTAAAGATTTCGGCCTGAAGAAAGGAGATACAATTTATCGTGTTCCTGCAGCGAGTTACTGTAATTACTTTATCAGCAATCAGGTTGTATTGATCCCGAAATACTGGAAACCCGGAATGCCAGCTTCTCAAAAACAAAAGGATGAAGAAGTAAAGAAGATATTTACAGAATTATTTCCCAACAGGCAAATAATACAAATATTTGCATTGCCGGTAAACAGGGGTGGCGGTGGAATACATTGCATGACACATGAACAGCCTGTTCCCGGGCAATGAAAACCATCCGGCATAATATTATATCGCCTGCCTCGCCTTCAACTCTAAATATTTATTTACCGCGTTGATGGTGAGTTTTTCGGGCGGCGTTAAAATAGAAAGGATACCATGCTTTTTTAATTCCTTTACGATCAACCTTTTTTCAAACTCAAATTTTTCGGCAATGGTTTTGATATAGACTTCTTCCACGTTGCGTGCATCCAGGTGCGAAAGGGAATGCAGTTCGGTGTTCTCAAAGAACACCACCATCAGCAAATGATGTTTGGCTATGGAACGCAGGTAATTCAGCTGGCGGTTCAAACCGGATAAGGATTCAAAATTGGTATAGAGCACCACCAGGCTGCGGTGCTTGATCCGGTTTCGTATCTGCATGTACAGCATCTCATAATCACTTTCCAGGAAAGCGGTTTCCTGGTTGTACAAAAGCTGTAAAATATTTTCACGCTGAATGGGTTTACGGTCTGCTGCCAGCAAAGAACCCATTTTGTTGGAAAAGGTCATCAGGCCCACCCTGTCCTGCTTCTGCAGGCAAACATTGGCCAGTACAAGCGTACTGTTTATGGCATAGTCGAGTAAAGTAAGCCCGCCAAAAGGACTTTTCATCAGGCGGCCCTTGTCGATAATACAATACACCTGCTGCGATCTTTCATCCGTATAATTATTCACCATCAGCGACCCCTTACGGGCCGTTGCCTTCCAGTTCACACTGCGCACATCATCGCCGCGTACATATTCTTTGATCTGCTCAAACTCCATGCTGTGGCCTATCTTGCGCATCCTTTTACTGCCCTGTTCAGATTGTATGGTGGTTTGAGAAAGCAATTCATATTTCCGCATCTGCAAAAATGAAGGGTAAACCGGTATCACTTCAGCGGCATCAATATTGTGCCGGCGTTTTAATAAACCCAGTAAGGACCGCACATAAATAATGATGCGCCCGAATTCATATTCGCCCCGCACAACCGGGCGCAGCTTATACAAAATATTCTTTTGTTCACCTGCCCTGAAACGCTGAAACAGGCGCCAGTCCCTTTTCTGGAACTGTACCGGCAGTTCATCAATGATCTCCATATCCACTTTAAAAAGCATATTGTTCCTTACCTGGAGCTCCACTTTGTTTTCATCACCATTGCTGAAACGGTCTGCGGTGATCCGCCTGGCCGTTGGCGGTTTGCCGGTAACAAACAGGAAGAGATAATCAACAAACAACAACACCATAAAAACCCAAAAAAAGACAATGACGAATGCATACATTTCCGGAATAAAGAACGACAGCACAAACAACAGTATGCAAAGCCCCATCGCCCCGTAAAACCTGGCCGGCAGGTATAATGCACCAATGTATTTATTTAAAAAATTCATGTTTATCCCTTCATGTGTATTTATCTTGGCACTTCAATGGATTTTAAGATTGTTTCAATCAGGTCATCCGCAGTGATGCCTTCCATTTCTTTTTCCGGTGTTAAAATAATGCGGTGCCTCAATACATGGGGCGCCATTTCAACGATATCCTCCGGAGTTACAAAATCACGCCCTTTTATAGCAGCATTGGCTTTTGCCGAACGCAGGATGGCCAGCGAAGCCCGGGGTGAGGCTCCCAGGTATAAGGCAGGGTTATTGCGGGTTTCATGCACGATCCTGGCAATATACTCAACCAGTTTGGGTTCGATGATCACCTGCTGTACCAGGTTGCGGTAATGCTGCAGGTCATGCGGCGTTATCAATTTCTGAACTGTTTCCAGCATTTGAGCCTGGGTTTTTCCCTGCTGACGGTTCAGGATGTTGATCTCTTCTTCCAGGGTAGGGTAATTCACTTCTATCTTGAACAGGAAACGGTCCAGTTGTGCTTCCGGCAAACGGTAGGTTCCCTCCTGCTCTATCGGGTTCTGCGTGGCCAGTACCAGGAACGGGAAACGCATCTGGTGGGTAATACCGTCAATGGTTACCTGCCGTTCTTCCATCACTTCAAAAAGCGCGGCCTGTGTTTTTGCCGGGGCCCGGTTGATCTCATCAATCAAAATAATATTGCTGAAAACGGGGCCTGCCTTGAAGCGGAAATCTCCCTCCTTTGGATTAAATACGGACGTACCGATCACATCACTGGGCATCAGGTCGGGTGTGAACTGCAGCCGTGAAAAGTCGGCATCAATGATCCTGGCCAGCAATTTGGCGGTGAGTGTTTTTGCCACACCGGGCACCCCTTCAATTAAAATATGCCCGTCGCACAACAACCCGATCAGCAACAGGTCAACCATTTTATACTGGCCGGTGATCACCTGGGCGATCTCGTTCCGGACTGCATTTACCGACCTGTTTAAACCACCGAGGTCAATGCGTTGTTCAAATAAATTTTCTTCCATCAGTGTTTATTTTACCCCAAACCTGTAATAAGGATCTTATCCCTCAATGGTTCAGGTTGTTTATATGTATGTTACAATTACTTTCCTTTGTTTTTATAGAATTGCTGGATCTGTTCATGCAGGGAAAGCAACTGGTAATCGTTTACCGCATCACTGTTGTTTGTGGCAACAATGGTACGGTACAAGGTATCCACTTTATCTTTCTCCACGCCGCTCTTCCTGCTCAGCACGATCATAAAATCATCCGTTACATGATTGGTATTTAAAAAATAGGTGTTGCGGATGTATTCATTAAAATACGTGATCATCTTGTCGGCAATATTTTTATTGTCTTTTTTCTGCAGGTACAAACGGCCGATGGTTTCGGTAAATGTAACCGTTGTGTTCTCATTGGGTTTAATATTTTCTATGATACGCTGAACCCGTTTACCTCCGAATAAAATATACAGCAGCAGCATGATCAAAGCCAGCCAGAAAGCAAATTTCAGCGGCGGATGTTTCATGATCTCGCTGAAGGTTGAAAAATTATTGCCTGAATCGTCCCGGTTCCGTTTTTTGTGGTAATGATCATCCCAATACACATGTTCGGGTATTGGTTGTGTAAATCCAAGTGCATACTCCAGGTAATTAAAATTGTTGTCCTTCAGCAGGAAATAATTGCCAAGTGCCCGCGGCTCGCATTGCAGAAAGAGTTTTCCTTTGCCGTAAAAATGAACTATGAAATTGGGTTTATTTTTATCGTTGTATCCAAGCACCCGGGAATGACTGCTGTCCATTTTACTAAAATAATTCTGAAACGGGTGGTAATAATAATTAAAATTAAAACCGGGCCGCAACACGTGATTAACCCCGGTAGTATTCATCACATCAAAGACCTTTTCCGCTGCCGGGTTTGTGAACACCTGGGAGCAGCCGATCTTTTTCAAGAGGATATCATCAATAAAAGCAGCCGAAATAAACAGGCTGTTTCCGTCAAACACATAATCCATCATTGCATCGGCCTCTGCTTCATTTAAAAACAACCGGGGTGCGATACAGAAATACAAGGCATTGGTATCGCTGATGAATTGCCAGGTCTTTTTAAAATTTTGTTTTACATCCCTGATGATATTGTTATCATACATGGCCGCAACCTGTCGGTAGGCAATATCGCCCCCAAAAGGTTTTTTATCCCTTTTGGAATAGGTTTCAACTAGCGAGGGCAGTTTTTTGGTTTTGTTGCCGCCCAGGCAGGCACTGAACAAAACTGCCAGGGCAGTTGCCATAAAATAATATGTGAACCTTGTTTTCAAATAACCGTTTATATTTTTTTATTAAAACCGTTAAAACGGCCTTCGATCGTTTGGTAAATATTCTTTTCAATATCAAACTCCCCGTACCATACGTATTCGTAGTGCAACGTGAGCGATGCAAATTCATTTTGATGGCCCGGATTTGTGATCTCACGCACATACTGAAAATTGGTTTTATCGGGCGACAGTTCCACAAAATTTTTTGCAGCCAGTGCATGCAGGGTCCGTAAATACTGGTATCTCACGGCCAGACGGTATTTGCCGTTTTGCAGGGCAGACCTGATCAATGCATCAAAATCAGTGTCGGGGCTGATCAATTCTTCTTCTACTTCGGCTGTTGCATTTTTTGCAGCCATGGACTTCCGCTGGAATACGCCATCTGCCAGGAACAACCTGTAAATGATGAAGAGCACAAACACGGTCACCACGGTCCAGAATAAAACCTGTATGAACCCTGAACCGAGTATCCTGTTTAAAAATCCTGTACCGGAGTAGGTTGGTACAGACCTGGGCTCTTTTTTCTTCCGGTTCTTTAAGAGGCTGTCCATATAATTGATGTAGGCATATTCCCGACGGTTTTTCCATTGCCTTACCGAGTCAAAAGGAAGCGTAATATCATATTGGTATAATGTAGTATCCACCGGTTCCATTTCATCATATACCTCTTCGTCTGCAATATTGTCTTTGGGGGCCGGTACAATAATGGTTTCGTTGCCCGGGGAAACCATTTCTTCATCTGTTTGCAATAAAGAACTATCCACGTAAATGATCTTTTTTTGCGCCGTAGCTCCCGCTGCAAAAAACATCCATAAAACCGATATGTAAATGAGTTTACGCATTTTCTTTTTTCACCCGGTTGATGATCCCATCGGGCTGAATATAATAACCTTTCCTGTGTAAACGGATCGGGAGTATCACAAAATACCAGGTGATGAATAAGAGAGATACTGCCAATATGCTGATGCTGGCCCAGGCCGGCAACCCGGGGTTGTTTGAGGTATCGTAGGTCTGGCTCATTAAATGGGTGACATAACTTTCAAAAAAAGCCGCAACGATAAACACAGGCACCAGGCTGATCAATACCTTGGCGGCATCCTTTGCATTTCTTTTAAACGACACCTTACGGGAATAGGTACCCGGGAACAGGATACCGCTTGCCAGGATAAAACCTGCAGTGGCCGCAATTACAATGGCCGAAATTTCCAGTGTGCCGTGTATCCAGATCACGAGCACCGATTTGGTGCCCAGCCCTTTGGCAAAGAACATATACTGAAAAGTGCCCAGCATCAACCCGTTGCTCCACATGATGTACATGGTAAACAGGCCGAGGGTGAAGCCGCCGACAAATGCCTTGAAGGCCACACTGATGTTGTTAAAGCCGATCCACACGAATATGGAAAACGGGTTGCCGTCCTTGTACACCCCGAACGGGTCACCCTTTTCAATATTCTCTTCCGTCATGTCTACGTAACCGTTACCCAATACACCCCGGATAAAATCCGGGTTCTCAACAGATGAAAACACGCCGATGGCAACAAACAGGATGAAGGCAACCGTGGTAAATAAAAAAATAGGGTGATACCTTTTGAACAGCAGCGGCAGTTCAAATTTCCAGAACCGGAATACCCGGCTGTATTTTTCTTTCCGGTTCCGGTAAATGCTCTGGTAGATGCCGGCTGCAATTCCGTTTACCCAGCGGGTAACCTTGCTTTTCGGGTAAAATGTTTTGGCATAGCTCAGGTCATCGATCAGGTTGATGAAACGTTCGGCCGTTTCATCCGGGTTATCGGTCGGCGAGTTCTGGTAGGTATTCCATTTCTCCGCATTCTTTTTAATAAACATCGCTTCCCGCATCGCTGAAATTTTCAGGTTATTGATTAAGGCTACAAATTCCTGTTTTTTTCATTCATAAAAAAATTCATATTTTGATACTTCTGTTAAATGCAATCAGTATTTTGCAGTGACTGGTTTGCTCAAAGAGCTTCTTAGTACACCGCAACATGGCCATCATTCAGATAAGTACCGCTTTTAATATTGACCTTGAATTTGAGATCGCAGCATTTCATAAACGGCTACTGGCCTATTTCATCGACTTTGGCATTTTGCTGCTTTACCTCTACAGCATGAAATACGTGTTGTACAATGAACTTTTACTGCACCTGGAAGCCAATGTGGGACTGGATATCCTGCTGGTATCGGTTCCGATGCTGCTGTATTCCCTGCTCACAGAATTGTGGCTGAACGGGCAAACCATCGGGAAAAAGATCATGTCCATCCGGGTTATCAGCCTCGAAGGCGGCGAACCTACTTTTGGCCAGTACCTGCTGCGCTGGATCACCAAATTCTATGAATGGCCTTTTTTATTCGGTTATATCGCGTTCTCAAATGCCAATGTACTGGCATACATTTTTGTAACCGGGTTGTTTGGCATTGCCGTGGTGATCATCATTTCGGTCACTCCCAAAAACCAGCGGCTGGGCGATATGGCTGCCGGCACCGTGGTTGTAAACAGCAGGTCGGCGCTCACAGTGGCAGATACCGTTTTTATGCAGATCGATAAAACGAATTACAAAGTGATGTTCCCCGAAGTGATGCGGCTGAGCGACCGTGATATCAATACCATCAAAGCCGTACTGACACAGGCTTCCAAAAGCAATAATTACGAAATGTGCAACCGGGTTGCCCTCAAGATCAGGGAAGTGCTGCACATCAGTTCCGATATGCATGTTGACCAGTTTTTGGAAAAACTGCTGGAAGATTATAATTACCTGGCCACGAAAGAATAAAAAAGCCACCGGTCAAAGTGGCATTACATAATGTAAACGGGTTCAGCATTACTACATCATGGCGGCTCCGATGCCAATTACAAATGCCAGTACGATCACCGCAAGGTATATGATGGTTAAAATACCCATCAGCCGGTACAGGTTCTTTAAATTCAGCAAAGAATTATTCAGCGATTCCTGGTCACTGGTGTACAAAGCCAGTTTCATTTTGGATGCAAAGCGGTATAAGAAAAGTGACATGAAAAAATACAGGGCAGCAAACAGCAGGTAAATGAATGTGACCACTCCTGCGCCCACAATGGAACTGCCACCGCCAAAATCACTTCGCAAAGAACCCAGTATGGTACCCGCAAATAAGGCTATGATAACGATAAGCCCGCTTAAAATAAATCCAACGATGCTTAAAAAAGTACACCACTTCGCGGTTTCCGACAGGTGCGCATGTGCTGTTGTATCGATCTGCAATTCCGTATTTAAAAGGCTTTGATTTGTTTCCATATTAAATTATTGGTTTGTGATATTAAACGGGTTAACTGATCCTGCCGGCATAGGTCAATGCCAGTACAATAACAAAGATATAAATGATGATGCCCGCCAGTTGTAATACGATACCGATTATGGCACATATCCGCCCGGCCCTGATGTTGCTGTAAGATGTTGCTGCATAATTTTCAGGATTGGCCCTGTACAAAGCAATATCCCTGTTGGATATGACCAGGGCTATGATGCCGCAGATAAAACAGACCACTATGGACAGGATCCCTAAAACCAGTGTGGCCGTGGCATTGGGCAGTTGGGCATTGCCGTTATTGAGATTGCCGCCTGATAAATAATCCCTGTTTGGGTCAGTCATGGTTAAAGTGTTTTGGTAACAATTAATCTGTAAATATAACTTACCATCATTATACCTGCACACAAAATGAAGGCATATTTTAAAATATTTGCCCCGTGCCTGAAACGGGCAGCCAGGTGTACACCTAAAAAGGCAAACAGTAAAATAATGGGTATCAATGCAGGGAACAATATAAAACTTCCGGCCAGGTCGCCTTTCATCAGTAAAATAAAACTGCGCTGCATACCACAACCCGGACAATCAAAATGAGTGATCGTTTTAAATAAACAGGGCAACTGGTGGGTTTCGAGCCAGTGGATGATATTTAAAAGATAAAGAGACATATGATCGTTTAAAAACGTTAAAGGTTAAAAACGTTTAATGGTTTAAAACGTTGAAACGACATAAACGTTGAAACCTTTAAAAGTCCTCAATACGCCCTCGCAAATAAAACCCTTTGACTGCTTGGGTTAGCGGTTAAGATACATTTCCCTTCCTCCTGTTTGTTGTGCATGGGAATGCAGCGGATGGTGGCCTTGGTGAGGTCTTTGATCTTTTCTTCGGTTTCGGCTGTGCCATCCCAGTGTGCAGAGATGAACCCGCCTTTTTCATCCAGCAGTTTTTCAAACTCATCCCAATTGTTTGCCTCCGTTGTTTTTTCACTCCGGAAAGCCAGCGCTTTATTGTACATGTTCACCTGGATATCATCCAATAACTGCACAATATTAGCTGCAAGCCCTTCCACCGGCATGCTGTTCTTTTCCTTGGTATCGCGGCGGGCAACTTCAACCACATTATTTTCCATATCACGCAGCCCCATGGCGATCCTAACCGGAACACCCTTTAATTCATACTCGGCAAATTTCCAGCCGGGGCGGCTGTTGTCGTTGTTATCGTATTTTACCCGCAGGCCGAGGGCCTTCAGCGAACTCATGATCTCATTGGCTTTGGCATCAATGGGCGCCTTACTTTCCTCACCTTTATAAATGGGCACGATCACCACCTGGAAGGGGGCGATCTTTGGGGGCAGTATCAATCCCTGGTCATCACTGTGCGCCATGATCAAAGCACCGATCAGCCGGGTTGAAACACCCCAGGACGTTGCCCACACATATTCCTGCTTATTTTCTTTGGTTAAGAACTGTACATCAAATGCTTTGGCAAAATTCTGACCCAGGAAATGCGATGTTCCTGCCTGCAATGCCTTTCCATCCTGCATCAGCGCTTCAATGCAATAGGTTTCATCAGCCCCGGCAAAGCGCTCGCTGGCCGTTTTGATCCCTTTAATAACGGGTACCGCCATATATTCTTCCACAAATGTGGCATATACATCCAGCATGCGTTCTGTTTCTTCAATGGCTTCTTCTTTTGTAGCATGGGCAGTATGTCCTTCCTGCCACAGGAATTCGGCAGTACGCAGGAACAAACGTGTACGCATTTCCCAGCGCACCACATTGGCCCACTGGTTTATCAGTAAAGGCAGGTCGCGGTATGACTGTATCCAGTCCTTATAGGTATTCCATATAATGGTTTCCGAGGTCGGGCGAACGATCAGTTCCTCTTCCAGTTTGGCATCAGGGTCAACCACGATACCGTTGCCGTTGGGATCGTTCATGAGCCGGTAATGCGTTACCACGGCACATTCCTTGGCAAAACCTTCCACGTGTGCCGCTTCCTTGCTTAAAAAACTTTTGGGAATGAAAAGCGGAAAATATGCATTCACGTGCCCCGTTTCCTTGAACATTTTATCCAGCTGGTCGCGCATGTTTTCCCACAATGCAAAACCGTAGGGTTTAATGACCATACAGCCGCGTACGGCCGAATAGTCTGCCAGCCCGCCTTTGATCACCAGGTCATTGTACCATTGCGAATAATCTGCTGCCCTTGATGTTAATTCTTTACTCATTTAATTTTCTGTTTTTAACGGGAATCTTTTAGCACTGCGTTAACATCGGACTATATAACTTTATTGTCTGTTAATGAACGGTTATGCAGGTACCCCAAACACCCCAATGCAGCACAAAAGTAGTAACTTCAATATTAAATGCTTTAAACATTTCGCCATGCAACCAAAAACTCTACTTGTAGTATTATCTGTAGCTGCCTTTTGCAGTTGCAGCACGGCCTATAAAGCAGGCCAAACCCCCGATGATGTATATTATTCCCCGGTGCGGGTTGTAAATGAAAAAGAGGATAACGATGATGACCGTAACCGCAACCGGTACCAAAACCGGAACGATTACGAGATCACCATGGGTATCCGCGACCGGCGCTGGCGCGATTTCAGGGATGATTATGAATACCGGAACAGCCCGTATTATTATGCCACCTGCAACACATTCAATTATGGATATTATTACAATCCCTATTACTACCCCTGGGCCATCTATACCGGGAAAATTACCTATTCGCCGCCGGTAAATACCACCCCGCGAATGGTTAACCTCAATGCCTACAATGGTTATAATACAAAGGTGGCTGCAGGTAAAACATCGGGCACATTAACCTGGGCCAATCCTTCCACACAATATAACAACAGCAACCGAAGCAGTACAAGGAATGAAGGCAGGCTGGTCATTTTCCCTTCCGGGAATTCAAACAATACAAGAACATATTCACCTTCATCAAACAGCGGCAGCAGCAGCGGGCGGTCTTCATCAGGCAGCAGCGGATCAGGTTCAACAGGCAGGCCGGGACGTGGCGGGTAAAGATCTGAACTCCGGGGACTACCCTAAGTAGAACGGATTTGCAGGGAATGTTTGTTAATCTTAATTAATTTTTGATCAGGATCAATTGAATGATAAAAGTTATTGCATGAAAAAATATGTACTCCTTTCTTTTTTATTCATCAGCACATACAGTTTTGCCCAGGTACCTGAGGATGCGATCCGGTATTCCTTTTTCCCACAATCGGGTACTGCCCGAAACATGGCTATTGGAGGTGCCATGGGTTCACTGGGTGGCGATATCAATGCAACCTTTGTAAATCCGGCAGGGCTTGGTTTTTACAAGACCAATGAATTTGTGATCACACCGGGTTTCTTTTTAAACAACAACCGGGCAACCTACCGGGATACCGATTCAAAGAACAACAGGAACAGCATTGGCTTTGGCTCCACCGGCTGGGTGTTCGGGCATAGCGACCGCAACAATCCCAAAAACAGCAGCGCTTTCAGTCTTGCCATTACACAAACGGCCAATTTCAACAATGAGGTCCGTTATTCCGGTTTGAATAATTTCAGTTCGTTCAGCGAAATGTTTGCCGAGGAATTTGCAAAGAGCGGATTATCCATTGACGAGGCATTAAGTTCCAATTCTCCTTTCCCGTTCACCTCTGCACCTGCTTTATATACCTACCTGATCGATACGGTAACCGTGGGCGGCAACATACAGGTGAAAGGCGCACCCGAATATATCCTGGATGCGGGCCAGGCATTGCACCAGGAGATGATCAAAAAAACGAAGGGCGCCATGTCGGAAATTGCGATTGGCTATGCCCACAACAGCCAGGACAAATGGTTCATTGGCGGAACGATCGGCGTGCCGCTGGTGAGTTATAGCAGCAATACCGTTTTTAAGGAATCGGATACCTCTGCAAACACATCCAATTATTTTAAGCGTTTTGAATACAGCGATGATTTTTCCACAAAAGGTATGGGCGTTAACCTGAAACTGGGTATCATTTACCGGCCGCAGGATTATATACGCCTGGGCCTGTCCATCCACACCCCTACCTGGATGTTCTTAACGGATACGCGTACCAGCTTATTAACCACGGAAGTGGAGAATCCCATAGATAATTTCAGTGTAAGTTCACAGAGATTTACCAATGACCAGCCGGGCAAGGCAAACTATATTCAAAGCACGCCCTTTAAAGCCATCATCAGCGGTTCTTATGTGTTCCGGGAGATCATTGATGTAAAAAAACAAAAGGGGTTCATCACGGCCGATATTGAGTATGTGCACCACCGGGGCAGCCGTTTCAGCAGCGATAATGAAGAAGTGACCGCAGATGAAAAAGCCTATTACAAAACCCTGAACAGGGTGGTTAAGGCCGAATACAAGGGCAATTTTAATTTCCGTGTAGGTGGTGAGCTGAAATTCAATATCATCATGGCCAGGCTTGGATTCGCTTATTATGGAAATCCCTACAAGGATGCTGCCTATAAAGCCAACCGCATGTTGTTAAGCGGCGGGTTGGGTTACCGCAACAAAGGCTTTTTTATCGACCTCAGCTATATTCATGCCATGAGCAAAGACGTTAGCTTTCCATACCGGCTTGAGGACCGGGCAAATACTTATGCCATGCTTAAACAAACCAGGGGCAATGTGGTTGCCACTGTTGGGTTTAAATTTTAACCAGGACTAATTGCTTATGGATGCCCCGGATTTTTTTCCGGGGCGTTTTTTTTGGAATAATTTTATTCCATTTATCCTTACCAATACCTTGCATTTACCCGCAGGAAATTTGATTTATGGATTTTGAAAAAATGAATTATCTTTTGAACACTTAAAAGCCCTCGATTTTATTGAGGGCATTTAATGACCAGAACTTTAAAATATTTTAAAATGATAAATCGAATTGCCTTAATTTTCATTACCTGTTTATTGACAGTTGCCGTCATTGCCCAACCGGCAAAACCAGTTACCATTACCGTTAGCGGCACTGAGTATGACAGCCCCGGCCTTTCCGGGTTGAAACAATACCTGAAAACCAATTCAAAAATAAAAGGCCTCAGATCAACTTTCAACAATGCCGTGGCAACGCTGAGTTTTACGTATACAGAAGATGCTGATGTATTGTGGGATGAGATACCGGCTGATCACAAACAGGCATTTAAACTCAATTCCATAGACAGTAAAACCATAAAATTACAGGTTGCAAAAAGCACAGCTGTTTCTGCAACCGCCGGTAAAACAGACACAAAGAATTGCGGCTGCGATTATTTTCCGCTTTGCAAATATGATAAAACAAGAAGTTTTATGGGAGAACTGTGGAAAGGATTTGACAATAATGGCAGGATAACATATTACCAGTGTGCAAACGGCATATTAAAAGCGAAATATGAGTTGTTCGACAACTTTGAAGGCAACAGCCTGGGATTTGCAACCTATACGGCATTTAAGGAAAACGAACCCAAAGGCAGTTCCTGGAAGGAAACGGTTGACATTAATGGAGCAAAATATTACTATGAACACATTATCATACAAAAGAACAGCAGTATTAAAGTGGATGGCCGCGAATACAGTGATGCTATTAAAGTCCGGAAAATTGTACAGGCAGCTTCACTCTTTTACCAGGGAGTGCCGCAAAATCTCATGCAAATTGAATATGGGCATACTTACTATGTAAAGGGAGTTGGCGCCTTTACCGGAAAAAATGTTGTAGAACTGGAAAATTCAAAAGCAGAAACGACTACGGGGAATTCCGCAGCCAATGAGAATTCAAAGCACAGGCTTTTCTATGAACTAACCAATTACAAGTGGGGCGTATACATTTTCCTGCCTGACGGGAAAGTCAGAAAATTTACCAGTACTTACCAGGTTGATGGCAGTCAAAAAGAAACATTGCTCGCCGAAAAAGACTGGAAGGGTAGATGGACAGTGACCGGGCATGGGGACCCTGTCATTGAAATAAACTATGAAGAAAATTTTATGGGATCGGGCATTTTACAAAAGGGAAATATAAAATTATACTACTATGAAAACGGCGGTCAAAAATATTCCTACTTAAAAAGTGAAGGAACCGATTTTACCAAATCAAAGATCACGGCTGAGATCAGGAAAAGTTTAACTGAATAATAAATAGAGATGAATGCCAGGCCCATAAATTTCTATATAACCATACATGCATTGGTTTTTCTTTTTGTCGTAACAGGATGCGTACACAAAGCTGAAAACTTTCAGGAAGCCACCATTATCAATCTTGCCAAACAACGTTCGCAGGCTGTTGTAAAGGGCGATACCTCTGCCCTGCTGAAGATCCTTGATAAAGACTTTATCTACATCAATATTTCCGGGGAAAAATTGGATCGCAATCGTTATATCAGTGGATTGGTATCGTTTAAAAACGATTCATCCTACTGGATATCACAGGATATGGATAGTATAAAAGTGAGGCCCCTGGGCAACGGGGATGCTGTCATTATTACTTTTACTCTACAGGATCAGTTAATGTATGAAGGAATACGGGTTAATAATCAATGCCGCTCTACCTTTATCTATGAGAAAAAGGGCAATGACTGGAAATGCCTCCTGGGCCAAACCACAAAAATTGAATAATGAAGGGGCATTTATTACTGATGCGGGAACATTATGTAACCGCCTGCCAGGTTTTTAATTTCACTTTTTAAATTCCGTTTCTTAATTTACATCACAGCATGGACATAGCATCAAACCTGCCGGCCTTGCTCTGTGCCACTTCGCTTAAGCTATGGCGCAAGTTACAGAAGCTACGCGAAGGCGAGCAGGCAGGTACACAAACTGCACAAAGCCCGCCCGTTGTGCAATATTAGTATCAGTTCTCAAAATATTTAAAGGCTTTGACAGACACCAATTTTAATCTAATCGCAAAAATTAACAGGAATAAATTTTTACTCCCTTTGATATTTAGTGCAGTTCCAATTGCAGGACTTACTTATGCAAATTTTAAAAATCCCGAAGAAGAAATGACAGAATTCAACAAAAGTCCAATTGTGCTTAGCATTGTGATATCGTTTCTCCTTTTCTCATTTGGCTTCTTTTTTTACAAATATTTTCTTGACAAAAAGACTAAACTCATAATCGACAAAGAGGGAATTTGGACACCCAAATATGGACAAGTAAAATGGCAATCGGTTTGGTATATTTATCAAAAGGAAATACGAGGGAAATACATTGAACAAATATTGATAATTAAATTGAACGAAAATGATAAAGAAATAAAACTTGACACTACATATTTTGATAAAACAGAGGATGAGATTATTACAGCATTAAAAGAATATGCATCGAAATTCAATGTGCAATTTCTTGACAAAGAAATTCAAAAAGTGTATTAACATCGCACAACACGTTAGCTGCAACCCTGGAATACCCATTAAAACAAAATAAAACAAGGAAAAGAAAAAATATTAACCAATGCTCCAGTCAGCAAAAAGATGAAAAAACCGATACCAAATATCCGTACAGAGCAATGCAATATTCATCCCGCATTACGTTCGCTGATACGGCATATCGTTATTATAGAAGCTGATCTTGGTGCTTTTCCAGTTCGTATGGAAGGTAACTATATGCCCTCGCCCGACCAGGCAATGTTCATCAATCTTTATACCCGGTTGAAATCCAAAAAATCAGGCGAGAACAATTTCAATAACGTTACGTCCTGTACATTGATGGGGGCACAAATTACTCCCTTCAAACTATTGGTAGAAGAAA
>CAZBIK010000002.1:0-36457 GCA_964491955.1 uncultured Ferruginibacter sp. | reverse complement strand
ACCATCGTCGCGAGCACGGCGGTCGCCAAGGCTGAGCCCGACGGCCACACGCTGCTCCTGATGAGCAACGGCAACGCCGTCAGCGTGGGCCTCTTCAAGAAGCTGCCGTTCGACACGCCGAAGGACTTCGCGCCGGTCCGCACGCCGGGCCTGTTCGACCTAGCCGTGTTCGTACGACCCAAAACGAAGTTCAACCCGCTGTATATTGAAATGCCGGTAAATGCCGTGGTAATGATCCCCCTGGAAAAAGGATCCAATGTATTTTTCAATGCCGGCCCGTATGTAGCCGTTGGTATTGGGGGCAAATCAAGGCAGGAGTCTAAATTCGGACCCCTTATGGCTTCTTCAACAAGCAATATCAAATTCAGCAACGACGATCCATTTACCTCGGAAGAGGAAGATGCCGGTTACGACAGGTTAAAGCGTTTTGATGTGGGGCTGAATTTTGGTGGCGGTGTTCAGTTTGGCCGTATCATGTTGAAGGCCAATTATGGCCTGGGTCTTACAAAAATAAATTCAACCGAAAGCAACAATACTGCTGATGACAAAAACAAGTACCGTACACTTAGTTTTTCAGTAGGTATCCCTTTAGGAAAGTAATTTCCCTATGAAAATAATAATCCTCCCGGGAAAGTAATTTCCCCTATGAAAATAAAAACCCCCCGGAAAACGGGGGGTTTTGTTTTTTTATGAAATTTCCTTTACCACGTTGGCAACAATATGGGGCCTGCCCAATGTATAATAATGCAATACCGGCACCCCTGATTTTTTTAACTCCTGCGACTGCTGCAGTAACCAGGCAGTTCCTACCTGTTCCACTTCATCATCGGTTTTGCATTTAATGATCTCCTTGCTCAAAGCTGCAGGCAGGTCTATGTGAAAAATTTTAGGCAGAACCGTTAACTGCTTTTTTGTATAAATGGGTTTCAGCCCCGGAATGATGGGAACTGTAATTCCCGTTTCCCTGCAGGCCTTTTCAAAAGCAAAGAATTTCTCGTTGTCGAAGAACATTTGTGTTACAATATAATCGGCACCCATATCAACCTTCATTTTTAAATAATGCAGGTCGCTTTCCATATTGGGCGCTTCAAAATGCTTTTCGGGATAACCGGCCACACCAATACAGAATTTTGTCTGGCTGGTATTTTTCAGATCTTCTTCCAGGTATTTTCCTGCATTGAGATTTACAACCTGCTGCAGGAGGTCGCTGGCATATTCATGTCCGCCCGGTTCCGGTAAAAAAGCCGTTTCATTTTTTGCAGCATCACCGCGCAAAACCAGCACATTATCAATACCCAGGTAATTCAGGTTTATCAACGCATCTTCGGTTTCGTTAACCCCAAATCCCCCGCAGATCAAATGCGGAACCGTATCCACACTGTATTTATTCATGATGGCGGCACAAATACTTTCGGTGCCCGGCCGTTTACGCACCACCACTTTCTGGAAAGTGCCGTCCGGCGTTTTCTTGAACACATGCTCACTGCGGTGATACGTTACATTGATATAGGCAGGCTTAAACTCCATCAGGGGATCGAGGTGCTGGTATAATGACTGTATCCCCTTTCCCTTGAGCGGGGGCAGGATCTCAAAAGAGATCAGGGTTTCTTTTGCCTGGCTGATGTGGTCTGTTACTTTCATGAATTCAATTAAAATGCAAACTTAAGCAAGCCGGCATACATTATCAAAACGATGTAGATATTGATATGATCATAAGGAGCAGTTAGTAAATAATACTTTCAATAAACATCCTGCTGTACAGGTAATATATAGGAGCCGGGCTAACGGGCACTAATCTATATTGGTGTTGCCAGACTATCCAGGCGTTTTTATTATACCATAGTACATCAATAATATACCCGGTCTTCACTCCTTCATACCTGCTTAATGGTATATCCCCTAAAGCTGTTGGCAGGGTATCATTTACCCCCCTTACTGTAAAAAACTCGGTTGCGCCCCCATTAAAAGTAGTGTAAGAATCATTGACCGCGGCCGGGTATTTACAAAGTAAATATGGGTTGCTGTTGGTATATTGGTATAACCCGTCGGGTTTTGTATTCAGGTAATACACCGTTGTATCTGTTTCCACATCTACAATTTTCAGCCATTTTTCTCCACCAAGGATCTCTTCGCTTTTTGCCCGGTGGGATACATTTTTAAAATGTGTTGGGTTTCCGGCGCCGTTGTTCCAATAATACTGGTATTTCCAGGTGGTACCAACCCTGGGGGTCTGCTCGGCAGGTGGTACAATTGTTCCTAAAAGAGTTCCGTCAATTTCCTTTTGACAGGAACAAAACAAACACAAGGCCATGATCGTACAAAGGGCAGAGAATAAAGGCGTCAATTTCATCCGGTTTGATTTAATTAAAAAACGATGAAAGTAAATTTAAATAAAAATAATGGCTTTGATCTTAAAAACAGGATTTCGTGAATATTACACTCAGCCGTGCTGAAAGAAAAAGCCCGTTGAAAATTTTCAACGGGCTCCATCAGTTATTATTTAAATGATCAAAACCTGAAACCAATACATATGCCTGATCTCAATCCTGCCCATGGGCCTTTAAAATCCATTGTGGCACCGGTACTGTTTACATTGTAGGTGAATTTGGTGAGCGGTATGTCTAAGGCTGCCAGTTCATCCCTCAGGTCCTGCTGCTCCTGTGCATCCATAATTTTTTGCCCGCTCAGGCTTCCTTTTGAACTTCCGTAATTTGGTCCCAGTATCCACCAGTCCAGGTAAATTCTGTTACTCAGCTTAAACTGTGCGCCGATCATCAATCCACCGGTAATGCCGGTAAGTTTGCCGCTCATGGGAATGGTTTCTGTTGTTCCGTTATTATCATATTCAATGGGAACGGTTGCACTGTAACTGGCAATATTCGCGAACAGGCCCAGGTAAAAACCGCGGAAAGCCCCTTTTTTACTGAAGTAATACCTTACTTCAGGCATAAAGGCAAAATTGCCCACTTCCAGGTTATTGATCTGGCGCTCCGTATCAGGGTCGTCTGCCAGTTTGATAAATGTACTTTTTAAAGGAATGCTTCCTTTGGGCATCATCCTGAAAGTGCCTGCAACAGTCACTTTTTTGGCAACGGCCCTTTCATACTGCAGGGTAATGTTTTTTAAAGCGAGTGCAGGCAGGTTCAGTTTAACCATATTCTTTGCAGGTGCCGGGTCGGCTGCTTCATCCTGCGCCAGTAAAGAAACGGTGCTGCAGGTTAGTAAAAAAAACAACAGGGCTGATCTTTTCTTCATCATTGGGTTTGGTTTTGGTTTTGGTTAAGGTGTAATTGAAATTAAATATAGAACAAAACTTATGCATAACAGTTATTTGTTGATTTTATTGCCGTTGGGTAAGGCCATATTTAAAACAATTGCCTACCCAATTAAAATAAAGGGGGCGGCGGCAAATTTGGGAATGGGCCAATTATAATAACCGTCTTTATTTTTGTTCGCTTATTTTTGTAAAAACATCTTCAGTTGAGTTTAACCATACAAACCAGGGACCTTGTAAAAGTTTACGGCAGCCGCACGGTTGTGAACAAGGTTTCGTTTAATGTAAAACAGGGCGAAATTGTTGGTTTACTGGGCCCCAACGGTGCCGGTAAAACCACTTCTTTTTACCAGGTGGTGGGGTTAATTAAGCCGGATGAAGGGGAGGTTTTTTTAAACGATATCAACATCACCAAACTGCCCATGTACAAAAGGGCTCAAATGGGTATCGGTTACCTGCCGCAGGAAGCCAGCGTATTTCGTAAACTGAGCGTAGAGGACAATATACTTGCGGTACTTGAAATGACGAAACTGAACAAACAGCAGCAGAAAGAAAAGCTGGAAACCCTTTTGGATGAATTTAACCTGCAGCGGGTTCGAAAAAACAACGGCGATACGTTAAGCGGGGGCGAAAGGCGCCGTACGGAAATTGCCCGGGCACTGGCTGTAGACCCCAAATTTATTTTACTCGACGAGCCCTTTGCCGGGGTTGACCCCATTGCCGTGGAAGACATACAGGCCATCGTTGCCAAATTAAAGTTCAGGAATATCGGTATCCTGATCACCGATCACAATGTAAATGAAACCCTTTCTATCTGCGACCGGGCTTATTTACTCATTGATGGAAAAATATTTACACACGGCACAGCAGAAGAACTGGCCAATAACGAACAGGTGCGCCGCTTATACCTGGGTAAAAACTTTGAATTAAAGCGTAAGGATTATTTGCATGATGAAGCTGCCCGATAATTATTTATCTTGTTGATGAAATGAAGCTTCTCTCTTCCGCCATATCTAAATTAGCCCGGATGCGGTTGTGGCGCATCCAGAACTGGAGCAACCACCCGGTAGCCGTACAGCGTGAAGTTTTGCAGGAGCTGGTTACCGCAGCCCAATACACCGAATTTGGGAGAAAATACAACTTTTCAAAACTGTTTACCCTCAAGGAATTTAAAAAAAATGTGCCCATACATGAGTATGATGATATAAAACCGTACATACTCAGGATGATGGATGGCGAAGTGAATATCCTCTGGAACACCCCTGTGAACTGGTTTGCAAAATCATCGGGCACCACATCCGACAAAAGCAAATTCATTCCCATCAGCGATGAAAGCCTGCAGGAAAATCATTATAAAGCCAGCAAAGACCTGCTCAGTAATTATTACAAAAATTTCCCTTCCAGCGAATTGCTTACCGGAAAGGGGCTGGTGGTGGGCGGTTCGCACCAGATCAGCAAGGTAAATGATGAGATCCAGTTTGGCGACCTGAGTGCGGTGCTGATGCAGAACTCGCCTTTTTGGGGCCAATGGATACGCACCCCGGAATTAAGCGTTGCACTGCTGGATGAATGGGAAACCAAAATTGAAAAACTGGCGCAGATCACAGCAGAAGAAAATGTGACCTCGCTGGCAGGCGTCCCTACCTGGACATTGCTGCTGTTAAAACGTATACTGGAAATAAAGGGTAAAGCCACCATTAAAGAAGTCTGGCCCAACCTGGAATTGTATATCAATGGCGGCGTTTCATTTTTTCCTTACCGCGACCAGTTTGAAAAGATCATCGGCGGAAAAATAAATTATCTGGAGATCTATAATGCCAGCGAGGGATTTATAGCAGCACAGGTTAACCCGGATGAAGAAGGCATGTTATTATTTACAGAACACGGTATTTTTTACGAGTTTATGCCGGTTGAAGAGTATGGAAATACAAAACCGGTTACGGTTGGGTTAAAAGATGTGGTCACCGGTAAGAACTATGCCCTGGTGATCAGTACCACGGGTGGGCTTTGGCGTTACTTGATCGGTGATACCATCCAGTTTACCGGTATCAATCCATATAAAATAAAGATCACCGGCCGTTTAAAACACTACATGAATGCATTTGGCGAAGAAGTGATCGTTGACAACAGCGATAAAGCCATAGCCTGGGCCGCCGAAAAGACCAATGCCGTTGTGAATGACTATACCGCAGCCCCGGTCTATTTTACCGAGAACAGCAATGGTGCCCATGAATGGCTGGTAGAATTTGAAAAAGAGCCCGATGATTTTGAATCCTTTATTTTTGAACTGGACAGCTGCCTGAAAAATATAAACAGTGATTACGAGGCCAAACGCCATAAGAATATTGCCCTGCGTTTACCCATTGTACATAAATTAGCCGTGGGTACATTTACGGCGTGGTTGCGCAGTAAGGGAAAACTTGGCGGGCAGCATAAAGTGCCGAGGCTCAGTAATGAAAGAATGATCCTGGAAGAGATCCTGGCCATAAAAATTTAAATAATTGATAACTTTTTTAATTAACTTATCAGGCAAAAAACAGAAACCATGAAATTATTAGAAGGTAAAAATGCGGTCATTACCGGTGCTGCGCGTGGCATAGGAGAAGGCATTGCATTAAAATTTGCTGAACAGGGCTGTAATGTGGCTTTTACCTATATAAGCGACGGCAGTGCTGAAAGAGCGAAAATACTGGAAGATAAACTAACCGCGTATGGTGTAAAAGCAAAGGCTTACCAGAGCAATGCCGGGGATTTTGCAGCCTGCGAAATTCTTGTGAATGAGGTGATGTCGGCATTTGGAAGTATTGATATCTGTGTAAACAACGCCGGCATATCAAAGGATAATTTATTGCTGCGCATGACACCCGAACAATGGGATGAAGTGATGCAGGTGAACCTGAAAAGTGTTTTCAATATGACCAAACAGGTGATCAGGCCCATGATGAAAGCCCGCAGCGGCAGCATCATCAACATGAGCAGCGTGATCGGCGAAATGGGCAATGCGGGCCAAAGCAGTTATGCTGCCAGCAAAGCCGGTATTCTTGGCTTTACCAAAAGCATTGCCAAAGAACTGGGAAGCCGCAATATCCGCTGCAATGCAGTAGCACCGGGCTTTGTAGAAACCGATATGACCAGCTACCTCAAAGAAGGCGAAGGCGCCGAAAAATATAAAGCAGATATTCCTTTAAACAGGTTTGCCAGCACAGAAGATGTGGCCAATGTTTGCCTGTTCCTGGCATGCGATATGGGCAGCTATGTTACCGGGCAGGTGATCAGTGTGTGTGGCGGGCTGAATATTTAATTTGTTGAACTTTTAAAATGCTGGCGGTGTTTTTTACTAAACACCGGTGTTTATTTTTACTTTTTTTTTACAAATGACATTTGCTGGATTTGTAAAAACGCATTTTCTTTGCGCCCTGATGAAACGCATAGTATCCATATTACTGATCCTGGTTACCGCGCTGTATGTGCTGCCGGTAGGTAACGGGGTTATGGCAGATATTGAAACGAGCTGCAAATGCGTTGATAAAACTGCCTATGATGGCCAGGACGGTAAAAAAGACAACGGCAAAGAATTTTTGTCCGCCGGCCTTATTTTAAATCCATCGAAAAACAACCTGGCTCCTGTGGCCATTCTTTTCCTTTCCTCTGCCCTGCCGGTACACTTTACCATTGAAACGCCTCCTCCCGATAAGGCGTAATCCCGCTGTTTTTACTTTCTGTTGAACGGGTTACAGTAACACGGTTGCTGTATTTACAAAACCTCTTATTTATAATTTTTAATTTTAAAATGAAACATACTTTAAATCCTGTTTCGAGGATACTGAAACTGGTATCGGATGAAAAAAAGGAAATATCACAGATCTATTTTTATGCAATTATATACGGGATCATTATGCTGGTGATACCCGTGGGTATACAGGCATTGATCTCGTTTGCGCAAACCGCCACCATTTCCACATCCGTGGTACTGCTGGTCATATTTATTGTACTGAGCGTATTTGTCAGCGGTGTGCTGCAGGTAAACCAGATGCGCATCATCGAAAAAATTCAGCAAAAAATATTTGTACGCTATGGTTTTGGCTTTGCACAAAAGATACCACAGTTACATGCAGGAGCCATCGATGATTATTACCTGCCGGAGCTTGTGAACCGCTTTTTTGATACCCTTACCCTGCAAAAAAAAATAGCCAAGCTTTTACTTGATTTTCCGCTGGCCATTGTACAGATCATTTTTGGATTGATCCTGTTGACATTCTATCACCCTGTATTTATTGCTTTTGGCCTTGTCCTGCTGATGGTTGTTTATGCCATCCTGTATTTTTCCGGTAAAAAGGGATTGCTTACCAGCATTGAAGAAAGTACGTATAAATATAAAGTAGTGGCCTGGCTGCAGGAAATGGCGCGGATCATACGCTCCGTGAAATTCTCAAAGTCGGAGCATTTTACCCTGCAAAAATCCGATGCAGACATAACCAGCTATTTACAATGCCGTACCGAACATTTTAAAGTGCTGCTGCTCCAGTATAAAACCCTCATTGGATTTAAAGTACTGGTCACAGCAGCCATGCTGAGCATGGGTGCTTATTTAATGATCACTCAACAGCTTACTGTTGGCCAGTTCATCGCTGCTGAAATTGTTATTCTCACCATTCTCAATTCGGTAGAAAAACTGATCGTAAACCTCGACAGTGTGTATGACGTACTGACGGCTGTTGAAAAGATTGAGCAGGTAACTGATAAGGAAAACGAAAAACAAGGCACTGTTTTATATACCCCGCAAAACAAGAGGGGGATGGCTGTTAGCATTCAAAACCTGTCGTTTGGATACCCCGGTTCAGGCCTGGTAGTAAAGCATATTTCGCTGGAGGCAAACCCCGGTGAAAAGGTCTGCATCACAGGTAATGACGGGTCCGGCAAATCCTCTTTACTTCGCCTGCTTACCGGTATGTACGACAATTTTGAGGGCAACATCCTGGTCAACGGAATACCCTTAAAAAATTACAACCTGCAGCAACTGCGCCAAAAAATGGGTGTGCTGATAAGCCAGCAGGATATTTTTGAGGGTACCCTTATGGAAAACATCACCATGGGCCTGGAAGACCCGGATATGGATGAACTGATTTTTTTGTGCAGGAAAACAGGGTTGTCAGATTTTTTAAATACCCTTAAAAATGGCTTTGACACATTGCTGAATACAAATGGCCGCAAACTGCCGGCAACTGTTGTACGCAAAATTCTGCTGGTAAGGGCCCTCATCAACAAACCCGCTTTGCTGCTGCTGGAAGAACCCTGGCACGGGCTGGAAACTCAATACCAGCAGCAAATCAAAAGTTTGTTGCTGGAAATGAAAGACACCACCCTGTTCATTATTTCCAATGACCGGGATTTTGCTGCTGCCTGCAGTAAAACCATTCACATGAAAAACAATAAAAAACAAGATCATGAATGAATTAAAAGCTTATAAAACCATTTACCGGTATAATAAAAACAGTAAAATAAAATACTGGGCATTGGGTTTCCTGGTCGCCGGCTGTATATTCCTTTTTTTACCCTGGACACAAAATGTACGTGCAAGGGGCAGCGTTACCACGCTCAGGCAGGAGCAGCGGCCACAGGAATTAAACAGCATCCTTCCCGGTAAAATAATCAAGTGGTATGTTAAAGAAGGCGATTTTGTAAATGCAGGTGATACCATTTTACAAATTGGAGAAGTGAAGGAAGATTATTTTGACCCGAAGCTTATTGACCGTACAGGCCAGCAACTGGATGCCAAGCAGCTGAGTGTGGATTATTATAAAAATAAAGTGGCAGCCACACAAAACCAGATAAGTGCCATTGAAAATACCCGGGCTTTAAAACAATCGCAGTTGCAGAATAAAATTCAGCAGTTACAGATAAAACTGCAAAGCGACAGTGCAGTGCTGGCAGCGGCAACCAACGATTATGTTATTGCAGCAAAGCAATACAAAAGGCAACAGGCCATGTACGACAGCGGCCTGGTTTCCCTTACACAACTGGAACAGCGCAATGCTTCCCTTCAAAACGCAGCAGCAAAAAAAATAAGCGCCGAAAACAACCTGGCCAATACCCGGCAGGAACTGGGCATAGCCAATATTGAAATAAATGCTGTTAACCAGGATTACCTGGAAAAACTGTCAAAGGCACAGGGAGACCAGTTTCAATCTATGTCGCAAATAGCAGGCGGCCAGGGCGAAGTTGCAAAATTGCAGAACCAGGTTAGTAATTATAACATCCGCAGTGGTATGTATTTCATTACAGCCCCGCAAAGCGGGCAGGTTACCAAGGCAAAAAAAGCGGGTATCGGGGAGATCATAAAAGAAGGAGAAATGCTGGTGGAAATTGTTCCGGATAAGCCCGATTTTGCCGTGGAGCTTTATATTGACCCGGTTGACCTGCCACTGGTTGCCAAAGGCCAGAGCGTACAGTTTTTATTTGATGGGTTCCCGGCAATTGTTTTCAGCGGATGGCCAAATGCTTCTTATGGAACCTTTACCGGCGTGGTAACCGCTGTTGAAAATGCGGTAAGCGTTAACGGAAAATTCAGGGTGCTGGTTACAGAAGATATAAACAGCAGAAAAAGATGGCCAAAACAATTAAAAATGGGTACCGGTGCACAGGGTTTTGCCTTATTGAAAAATGTACCGGTATGGTATGAACTGTGGCGGAACATCAACGGCTTCCCGCCGGATTATTATAAAGTAAATAACGCAACAAAAAAATGAGAAGACTTCTAACTATACTTTTTACTGTTTTTTGTACTGCAGCATTTTCGCAGGACAGTTTACAAACATTATCGCTTAAGGATTTTTTAAGCATTGTAAAGAACTATCACCCGGTTGCAAGGCAGGCTGTTATCGGGGTACAAAAGGCAGGTGCTGAATTGCTGAGCCGGCGCGGCGGTTTTGATCCTGTTGTCAGCGGAGGCGGTTACGACAAAACCTTTGACGGTACCAACTATTACAGGAACAATACAACACAACTCAGCATTCCAACATGGTATGGTATTGAAATACAAACAGGTATTGAATATTTATCCGGAAGCCGGTTCAACCCGGAAGCAACGGCCGGCAAAACCAGTTTTGCAGGCATTGGCATTCCCCTGGCCAAAAACCTGTTGATGGATAAAAGAAGGGCTGCTTTACAACAGGCAAAAATTATGCAGCAGGCCTCAGAAACAGAACAGAAAATTATATTGAATGACCTGCTGATGAATGCCACTGAAGCTTACTGGCAATGGGTGCAGGCATACCTCCGCTATAAAACCTTCCAGGATGTAATTCGTGTGAACCAGCAGCGTTATGAACTGGTAAAAGCCGCCTTTCGCAATGGCGACCGCCCGGCTATCGACACTACCGAAGCTTTAACGCAACTGCAGCAATTTGAATACCAGCAAAACGAAGCTTTGTTATTATGGCAAAATGCCGGCGTAGGGTTGAGTGGTTATTTATGGCAGCAGAATGATCAACCGTATTGGCTGCCGGCATCTATTTTTCCGCAGGAAAAAATGGAAGACCTGTACCAACCTGTTGTTTTTCCTGAACAGGACCTGCTGGTTGATGAGGCTAAAAGAAATCACCCTGAACTCGGGGTATACCAATTTAAACTGGATGCTTTAGCGGTGGAAAGAAAACTAAAATTCCAGGAATTACTGCCGCAACTGGATTTCAGGTACAACCAGCTGGGAAGGGGATATGACATAGCTTCAACGGCAACTAAAACCCTGTTTGACAACAACTATAAATATGGCATCCATTTCAGCATGCCTTTGCGGTTAAGCGCCGGCCGGGGAGAATATAAAATGGCAAAACTTAAGATCTCCGAAACCCGGCTGCAACAAAATCAAAAGCAAACAGACATTGTAAATAAGGTGAGGAAATACTATAACCAATTGATCAATTACCAGGCACAGGTGGCCCTGCTTCAAAGAACCTATACAGGTGTATTACAACTCCAAAAGGGAGAGGAAATAAGATTTTTTAATGGAGAGAGTTCCCTTTTTTTAGTAAATAGCAGGGAAAACAAAACACAGGAAACCATGCTTAAACTGATAGAAGCTGCGGTACAATATAATAAAACCGCAGCAGGCCTGCAATGGGCGGCGGGTAACTTGTGGCAGTTATAAACCTATAACTGCACAAATGAACTTACAACAACACCGTTGTTGCCCTGCATAATGCTTTTATCATTTATTCTTCTTCCCTGCAGCAATGTTTGATTGAAATAACCCGCTTCAATGGAAATGTGCCGGTTTATTGTAAACCCGGCCAGTAAAAATACCCGGTTCTGGTCAAAAATATTTGTGCCCACATTTTTTCCTGCACCAATAAAGATCTCATCAGCAGCAACAGCATACCATTTTTTTGAAAAAGAAAACTGTGCCCTGAACTGGTAACGGAAACGATGCAGGAATGTCCAGGTTTCAATCTCCCGGTCTGACCCCTGACTAACCCTGCCCAGCCAACGCTGTTCGATGCGGAAACGGTGTGTTAGTGTCCATTTATTGATGGGTTGCCGGAAACTGACCTGTTCATATATCCTGTGTTCGGGGAACGTACCTGCATTTGCGATCGGGAAATCGCCATAGGGAAATGTTTCGATCCACCCATACCCGGCATGCAGCGTTACCTGTTCATTAAGTTTACGGTTGACACCAATACGCAAAAGGCTTTGCTGCCAGTGCTTTAACCCGCCTGTTCTCCGCCACTGGTACTCAACGTGCAGGCTCCATTTTTTATGAAGCCCGATGGTATTGAATGACTGGATCCAGTTGGTATTATTGGGGTCCTTCAGCCGGTCATTTTGAGCCAGGCATAATAAAGGGAAACATAAAACAGGGATCAGCAATATGGTTTTCATACTAGGAAGAACGGAATGCAACAGGGTGATACAATTTTTTGTGCGGGCCCATGAAAATACGCAGGAAGATCCGGAAAGCCGAGAGTTCAATAAATATAAAACACAGGGCCATCCCGGTGATCAATACAACCTGGTTACTGTGCACATAGGTAAACAATACATCAATTCCTATAAATGCAGCGGTTACCGGGAAGCCCAGCATACCAATGGTTGCAAACAGGAATAACAGGCCGGTATTTTCCTGCTCATATACATACCCGTGAAATTTATCCAGCGAAATATCCCCGTCGATCGCATTTATTTTTTGTAAACAGTAATACCCGATCAAAAAAGCGATCAAAACCCCGCTTGCATAAAAGATAATTTCAATGGGGTTAATGTGAGTGCTGTTATAGAAAACGGCTGTCATGATGAACAAATTGCCGGTCAACAGGTATGCCCATGCCTGCAAAGCGGATTGCCGGCAGCTGAACGCAAAAAGGATAACGGCCAGTGCAATACCCATTAAAATCACCGGCAGGGTGCTGCCCGTTGCGGAAATAATTTCCGGGTACGCATACCCGAGCAACAGGAGTACGATTGCTGTAAGTACAAGAAAAGCGTTGATGATCCTTGAGTGTAAAAACTGAAGTTGTTTTCCAATCCATTTAAAAGGGCTCCATACATATGCAAACATCATGCTGTCTAAATTCCATTCCCTGATACCCAGCATATACAGGGTGGCTTTTATTTTTGACACCGGTTTTTGTTCGGGCGGGGTGTAATGAAAATACTGGTGATGTACCAGGTAATTCAGCACCGAAGGCGAAACCAGCAGTTGATAGGTCCTTAAAAAAGCATTCCCTGCAAAATGGATCAAAACAAGCCAATGAAAACCGAGTGCCACTTCAATGAACATCAACCCGATCTGTGCTGCCGAGGAATAGGCGATCTGTGTTTTAACTGTTGGCTGAACCCGGGCGATGAATGTGGCAACAATGGCCGTTAATGCCCCGGTAATAATAATGATGACCTTCGCCCACAACATATCTTCCCAAAAGGGATGTGTGCGCAGCAATAAAAAAACGCCGATGTGCACGCTAAGTGAACCATAAAAAATAGCTGATGAGGAAGTGGGGCCCTCCATGGCCCGTGGCAGCCAGGCGGTGAACGGGAATTGTGCCGATTTGATCGCTGCAGGAAGTATCATCATGCATACAATAAATACGGCCATGCCTGTATTGGCCGATTGCAGCGCCAGGGTTTTTACTTCACCCAGTTCTGCAAAACTGATATTCTTATGGGTGAGGTGGTGCATCATCCACATGCAGAGCATGATCGACACATCGCTTACCCGGTAATAGGAAATGGCTTTGAATGCATTTTTAACCGGCAAATAACGGTTACGGTAAAATGCGATCAGCAGGAAGGAACAAAAACCCTTGATCTCCCATCCGATAAACAGGGTTTCGAAGTTGCCGGATAAGATGATAAAGTTATACCCTGTTGCAAACAAAAGGATGGTATTGAAGAACCGCTTATACCCTTCATCCCGGTGCATGTAATATTTGCTGAACGTGGCCACCAGGAAAAATAAGAAAGCCCCGATGATGCTGAATACAGCTGTTATTTCATCATAAAACAGCTCAAAGGCAAAAACAAAATGTTCGGTTTGGTAAAGGGTTGCCACGCGATAGTTTACCGGTTCAAGCCCGTTGGCGATCCACCACGCAGCAAAAGAAACCGAGACCAGGATGTACAGTACCTTGGTGAATCGTACAATGCGGCCAATGGCTTTTTCGCTTTTGTTTTGCCAGAACAGGCTTACCCCGAATGCCAGCAGCGGAATAGCGATAAATAAAACGAGTAATTGGTTCATTTAATTGTTGATTTTTATTGTGCATTGGCGCACATTTCAATTCCGTTTAATCCAGCAAATACACCGGCAGGTTCTCTTCCGTTGCATGAACAATGTGATTCGTTTCCATTTCCCTGGCACCTTCAATAAATGCTTCCATATTGTGAATGGTCTTTATTTCGATGTTGCCGGTTATGGGCACATATTTTTCAAAAGCACCGTTTCTAAAATAATAGAACTGCTGTTCGTCCGGATCCAGTGCCATGATATGCACCCACTCATTTTTATACCATTCAAAAACTTCCGGTGAGGACTGTATTGCTTTTAAAACGATATCCGGCCTGTGTTCTACGATCACCAGCAAACGAACCGGGTCATGAACTTCGATCATTTGCCAGGGAAGTCCCGGCCGCAGGTCGCCATCACTGCTGTTGGCAACACCAAACAAACCCATCACATTATGGGGAAGCTTGGTGCCGGCTCCCATTTTTATATTATCCACCCTCGAAAAATAATATTCCAGGTTAATACCCCCGCAAACCAGGCCAATGGGGCGCATCACGGCAGATAAAATGGCGCCGTCTGCATCTGTGGTGGGATCATAACTGTTGAGAAAGGCACGCCGGTCTAAAAACAAACCTTTGGTCACCTGCCGGCGCCCGATGATGGCCAGCGTATTGGTTCCATGTCCCAGCTCCGGCCTGGGCTCAAATAAGGATACCGAACGGTTGTGAATGGCTTTACGTACCTGTTCAAGTTCCTGTTTGGTATTGATGGAAGCAAAGCGCCTGCTGCGTTCTTTTGCATTCAGGTTTAGTGCTGTTTCAAAATGCTGTATGTTGATGATGTGGGCTTTTGTATTTTCGTCAGTAAGCACGTTCTCGTCATAATAGGCCATCACATCTGCGGCCGTGTCGTGCATGCATCCTACAAATTGCGTGGTACCGGGAATGTTGATCCCTTTTGTTGCCAGGATCTCCCGTACCTTTTTGTGATTCAGAATATAGGACTGCACCCTGGCATTGGTGGCACCCGGCCTTCCGCTGCAGGCCCCGCAATCATGTGCGCCATGGTGCGGGTTGTTGGCACTGCTGCTGCCATGCGCCACAATATAAATGATGGAAGCGAAATTTTTAACCAGGCCAATGCCCCTTAAAAACCCTTCTGCCCGGGTAACCATTTCATCAAGCGTGTAACCGAGCTGTAAACCATTCTCCGTATCATTGATGTCTTTGTTTTCAATGGCAAGTGTGGATTGTTTATCCATATGCCCATAAGCATTTGAAATGGCCGGGCTCATTTTAGGACGAAACAGCATTTGTATCTTTTTTACAAATGCCCAAAAACCAAAAGCAATGCTTAAGAAAAAGCCTGATAAAATGCCGTGTGTATATTTGGTATAGATCAATTCGCCGTTACGCTTTGCCGTTGCATCTGACTCTTTGATCAGATATTTTGGTGTTACCGGCGCAGGGCAAAGCTTATCATAGAATTTGCTCCCCTGCTGCTGAAAATAAAATTCTACGCCATAAAAACCGGGGGCCCCGAAGGTTTCCGCAGTTTTATCAACCGCCTCAATGTGGCGGCGTATCGAATCTTCCCTTTCATCAATACAGAATATGGCCTGCAGGGACGGGCCATTGGTAACAAGCGGGATGGATATTCCGTTTCCGGGTTGCCTCAGCAGCCTCCTTTCATTTGCCAGCAACATGCCCTTCAACACCGAATCATAATAACTCCATTCAAAAGCATCCTGCCACAATTCAATTACCGTTGCATATTCTGTTTTCGGGTAATCGGCCCAAAGATCCAGGGGTGGTTCAATAACATGGTTGGCCAATGGCTCCCACCCGTTGCCGAGTTCATGATCTAATGTATCAAGCTCCATCAGCAATTCAAATTCCAACAGCTCCTTCAGCGTGATCTTTTTATTGTCGAGCAGTGTTTGCGGGTTATCTTCCACCGCACTTACAAAACCGCTCCAGCCATGATGTGCAAATTGCTGGTCGAACAGGTACTGCTCAAAATAGGATTCCTTGCCAACAATTCTTTCCAGCAGTCCGGTTATGCTATATGATCCCGCCAGGAATTTTTGTTTGACCGCTTTTGTTTTAAAAAAGCTGATAAAACTGTTTTTTTCCAGTTCCTTCAGGCTTTCTGAAAAACTCCTGCCGGCTACCGGGAACGGGTCCACAGCAATGCCCTGGTCCAAAAAGCCACAAAGTATGCGAAACAGCAATGGGTGGACCTTGTTGTCAAGATCGATCCGGTAAACGTCTTTCCAGTGCCTGCGCAGTTGCCCGATCCGGGGATGATTAATGGTATAATAATCTTTGCTGACCAGTTTTTCTTTCCAGCCGGTAACGGCTTCTTTTCCCTTTTTATTGGCAATCACCATGTCCAGTATGTCTTTCCTGATGCGGCCGGTCTTATACATCTCCCGGTATTCGGTTAATTGCAGGTGAACCTGGAAACCAAAGATCCCGGAGGCCTTAAAAATGGCATCATAAAACTTCATGTGCTGAAATGCATGTAAGGAATTATGATGTATAAAATCCTTCAATGCCTGTTGTGACGGCAGGTAATGTTTCAGTTCATGAATAACATGCTCTTCGCTAAATAAATGATTTGCCATATAAAAAAATCGGGCTGGAAATTATATCCAACCCTGTTTAAAAATTAATGCCTTAGTTCGGCCAGGCTGAATTTTGGATTTTTTTCATCCTTGATATATGATACATCTTTATAAAAATCCACTTTTCCCGTATCAATATTATACATGGCCCCAACAATCCCGATTTCACCTTTGTTCAACATTTCTTCCAGAATAAAACTGCGCTCAATAATATTCTTCACACCACGTTTCACATTCAGGGTAGCTACATTCTCCACAAATTTTCCGTTTTTTGAATTTCTCTTGTCAGCAGCCGTAGTTTCAGATTCGGAGTAAACTGCAGGCTGCAGTTTGGATAACAACTCGGTAAGATTGCCCATTTCCACATGGTCGCAGGCGCCTTTTACTGCCCCGCATTTGGTGTGCCCAAGAACGACTATGAGCTTTGACCCTGCTACTTTACAGGCAAACTCCATACTGCCCAGGATGTCGGTATTCACAATATTTCCGGCAATTCTGATTGAAAAAACATCGCCCAGTCCCTGGTCGAAAATCAACTCGGATGATGTGCGGCTGTCAATACAGCTAAGTATGGTGGCAAATGGCCATTGCCCGTCACGGGTGGCATTCACCTGGGCCAACAGATCTCTTTGTGCTTTTAAATTTTTAACAAACCGCCCGTTCCCTTCCTGTAAAATCTCCAGTGCCATCCTGGGTGTTAAACTTGATTGTGTTTCTTTTGTATGAACTCTCATTTTTTAATCTGCTTTAATGTTTAATAAAAATTTTATTTTAAAGACGGTTCAATAAAGTTGACCGTCTCAACTGTTATGTTTTTTGTTTTGGCATTGCTCCTGAAATCGCGGATGAGTTCCACTACATCGTATGCAATGGATTTGGATTTGGTGCAGTCAATAATAACTTTTGAATTCTTGGGGATCTCTTCAAGTTCTTTAATCACGCTTGCCTTATTAAAAAAAGAAACCTCTTCTGCCAGTACAATATGATGCACTTCATGTCCATCTTCTGTTGTAACCGTTTCTTTCATATAGTGAGAATTACGATAGCTATGACGAAGTGTGTAAAAAATACCGAACAACATACCGATGGTAATCCCCCTTAACAGGTCTGTAGCTAAAATACCAATAACAGTAGCCACAAAAGGGATAAACTGTTCCCATCCCAAACTGTACATCTGTTTAAAAAGCATGGGTTTTGCTAGCTTATAACCCACCATCAGTAAAATGGCTGCTAAACTTGCAAGCGGTATCATGTTCAATAAGCCGGCTATGGTTATAGCCGAGACCAATAAGAAAACTCCATGAAGTATGGCTGATAATTTTGTTTTGCCGCCAAAATTTATATTAGCCGAGCTGCGTACAATAACCTGTGTTACCGGTAAACCTCCAATTAGCCCTGAAACAATATTACCTAAACCCTGTGCTTTTAATTCACGGTTGGTGGGTGTAACTCTTTTATCCGGGTCCATTTTGTCGGTAGCCTCTACACATAATAATGTTTCAAGGCTTGCAACAATGGCCATTACAAGCGCTATTTTCCAAACTTCAAAATTTGTTATCGCTGAAAAATCCGGAAAAGTAAACTGGTTGAAAAATTCCGTGAAATTGTTCGCAACCGGCAACCTTACAACCTGGTCCTCTGCCAAACTAAAATTCAGCATTCCTGATTTAAACAGATAATTCATTACAATTCCCAGAATTACCACAACAATGGGACCCTGTATCAGTTGAAAGATTTTATGTTTTTTGGTTAATACTGAATCCCACAATATCAGGATAGCTAATGAAATAACTGCTATCAATGCGGCTCCCGGAGTTATAAAATCCAACGCCTGGGCAATTTCAGAAAATGTATTCTGACCGTCTGCCTGTATAAAAGCATCATCTCCTTCCGGGTCCTTATCCCAGCCCAAAGCATGGGGAATTTGTTTTAAGATAATAAGAAGCCCGATACCGGTAAGCATTCCTTTAATAACAGAGGAAGGAAAAAAGTAGGCAATAAAACCAGCTTTGGCAAAGCCGAGTGCCAGTTGGATAAATCCGGCTATAACAACCGACAGTAAAAAAGCCTGGAAGGACCCCAGCGTACCGATAGCAGTTAATACGATCACAGCAAGCCCGGCAGCAGGGCCACTAACACCCAATGGTGATCCACTGGCAATACCTACTATTATACCGCCCACAATTCCTGCAATAATACCGGAAAACAAGGGTGCACCCGAAGCCAGTGCAATACCCAGGCATAAAGGAACTGCTACAAAAAATACAACAATACTCGCCGGAAGGTCATTCTTAAATTCTTTAAACAGGTTATTATTTTTCATGAAAAACTCTTTTGATTTAATTATAAAAGAATAGTATTACCATCAAACCGGATAATAAGATTGCTTTAAAATAATAAGGAACCTGGCACAATGCGGTGCCATTAAAAATAAATGAAGATGAAATTAAAGTACGTTGGGTGGAGGGACGAGAAGTTCGCCGTGGTAGGCAATATAAGTGCCTGCATTATCACATTTTTGATACTGCAGGGATATAGCGAATGAATAATCTGCTTTGTGATTATTATGGAGGTATTCTTCAGATAAAGAAGTATTGCCGGGTGTTTTTTCTTCAGTATTGGTATTGGGTATCTTGGTGGTTTCTTCTTCACTGCCCGCAACGGGTGAGCCGGCTTTTTCCGTTTTTTGCTGTTTGGCCAGTTCCTGCTGGCAGGCATAAACAAAAGGAGTGCTTACGGTAAGCCACATCAATGCCATGATCATGACAACGGCAGATACCAGCTGTGAGACACTATATATTTTACGCCTTTTGTTCATAATAGGGGTGCAAGATAATACATATCATTTTTTAAACCAAGATTCAGGTATGAACTGCCCATATAAATGAAAAAAATGACGCCAATCCAACAATTCGTGCTTTCAATAAACAATTGATTTACAAAAAGGTTTAAAAAGAAAAGACCGGCAAAACCGGTCTTCAGTATAATAATGATTTAACAATCATCCCGTCCTTTTATTGCTTTGAGGCCATTTTAAATTTTTCAATGGCTTTCCTGGTAAATTCCCCCAATACCAGTTTACCGCTGATCGCGGCCCTTTCCTTTAGCAATTCATCCCAATGCTCGGCTCCTTTCCAGAATATTTTTTTCATCTGGGCCATGGCAACGGGATTGGCGTGTGCCAGGGTATTGGCCAGGTTATAAACAGCCTCATCCATATTTTCAGTGCTGTTGTATATTTCTGCAAAAAGGCCCTTGCGCTTGGCCCAATCCGTACTTCGCCAGTTGGTTGCATCGATTGCCAGGGCACTGAACGCTGCCGTGCCTATTTTTCTTTCCACTGCCGGGCCAACCACAAAGGGCCCGATGCCTACAGCAAGTTCACTTAGTTTAATATCAGCCTTATCCGTTGCAATGGCATAATCAACTGCAGAAACAAGCCCTACACCGCCGCCAACACAGCGGCCCTGTATACGGCCAATAATGAACTTCGGGCATTTGCGCATGGCATTGATCACATTGGCAAAGCCGCTGAAGAACCGCAAACCTTCCTGCTCATTTTTGATGGCCGCCAGCTCATCAAAACTGGCTCCCGAACAAAATGTCTTTTCGCCGCCGCTTCTCAAAATAATTACTTTGGTATCATCATGGGTTCCGGCAAAATGAATTTCACGGGCCAGTTCTTCCAGTATCTTCCCGGGCAGGCTGTTGCTTTGCGGATGATAAAATTCAATGGTATTGATGCCGTGTTCAATATGGCTTTTTACATATGCTTCTGCGTTCATAAAAAATATTTTTCAAAGATAAAATTACACAATCTTATTGCTCTTTTTTGGCAACCATGGTTAAAATAGTGGCAACCCCGGTTACCTCGCCGGTTTCATCGATCATCTCCACCAGCCATTTTACAATGCCTTTATCAATATCGTCGCCACGCTTAAGGTCTTCCGGCTTTTCAACAACACGTTTATCATTTAATAATTTTTGCTTGCAGGTAAACCGGATATGAATTTCAGCACCGGGGTAAACCGGTTTGGTAAACCGCAGTTCATCAATGCCGTAATTCAGCAGCACCGGGTTTTTTTCATAGCTGTCCACAAATAAACCGGCAGCAATGCTCATGATAAAATAACCATGTGCCACCTGTTGCTCAAACATGGTGCCTTCAAAATCGGTTGTTTTGATGTGGGCATAAAAATGATCCCCGCTCAGGTCGGCAAACCGGTCAATGTCTTCGGAGGTGATGGTTCTTTTTTCAGTAATGATCTGTTCACCTACTTCCAGTTCTTCAAAATATTTTGTAAACGGGTGTTTACCCGGATCTTTACCTGCAGCATATTGCTGGTATACATTGGTAATGGCAGTGATGGTTGTTGGCGAACCCTGTATCGCCGTGCGCTGCAGGTAATGCTTCACACCGCGCAGTCCACCCATTTCTTCACCCCCGCCTGCACGGCCCGGGCCGCCATGAACCAGCAAAGGCAGTGGCGAGCCATGCCCGGTACTTTCTTTGGCACATTCGTTATTCAACACCAGGATCCTGCCATGGTGCGTTGCAGCACCAATTACATATTGCCTGGCTATTTTATCATCCGCTGTAACAATGGTTGAAACCAGGCTTCCCTTGCCCAGCTTGCTTAATGCAACCGCTTCATCGGTTTTTTGGTAAGGCATGATGGTACTCACCGGCCCAAAGGCTTCCACCTCATGTGATGGGTTTGTACTGTACCCGGGAACAACGCCCCAGGGTGATTCGTTTTTTAATAAAACCGGAGACATAAAGGCGCCCTTATTTACATCCGCATCAATTACCTCCACACTGTCCAGGCTGCCGTAGACCATTTGCGAAGAAGCGAGTAATTTTTGTACCTGTTCCTTAACTTCATTGCGCTGTGTTTGCCCGGCCAGCGATCCCATCCGCACGGTTGCATTCAAGGGGTTGCCAATGGTGGTTTGCGAGAGTGATGTACTGATGTCTTTCCAGACGTCCTCCATTTTATTTTCCGGGACAAATATTCTGCGTATACCCGTGCAGCGTTGCCCGGCTTTCAATGTCATTTCTTTCCGTACCTCCTTTATAAAAATATTCCATTCGGGTTTACCGGGCGTAACATCTTCGCCCAGTACAATGCAGTTGAGCGAGTCGGCTTCCATATTAAAAGGCACATTCTCCCGTAAGATGACCGGGTTTGATTTCAACAACAGGCCCGTTGATGCAGAGCCGGTGAAGGTGACCACATCCTGCGATGTAACATGGTCCAGCAGATCCCCGGCGCTGCCGCACAATAACTGCAGGGAGCCTTCGGGTAAAATTTTTGAGGCAATGATCTCTTTTACAACTGCCTCAGTTAAATAACTGGTAACCGTAGCCGGTTTTACCACGCAGGGCATCCCCGCCAGTAAATTCACGGCAATTTTTTCCAGCATGCCCCATACCGGGAAATTAAACGCATTGATGTGCACGGCAATTCCTTCTTTGGGCACCAGGATATGCGTGCCCATAAAAGTATTGTTGGTGCCCAGGTTATGGCTGTCGCCATCCACACAAAAAACCTCGTTTGGAAATTTGCGCCGCAGCGAGGCATTGGCAAATAAATTACCGATGCCACCTTCAATATCTACCCAGCTGTCGGCTTTGGTTGCGCCGGTCTTATAACTGATGGCATAAAATGCATCGAGGTGGTTTCTCAAATGAAGTGCCAGGGCCTTCAGCATATTGCCCCGTTCATGAAAGGTCATTTTGCGCAGTGCCGGGTTACCAACAGATCGGCCATAATCAAGAATTTGTTTAAAGTCAAGTCCCTTTGTTGTGGCTGCTGAAATCGGTTCTCCTGTTACTGCATTATATAATTGTTGCCCTTCGCCATCACCGGTAATCCAGTTTCCGGTTATATAGTTTTCGAGTTTCATTCGGTCATTATATTTGATCTGCTAAGTTAACTTAAAAAGAAACCAGGGAAGCCAGGCTTTGTAAGCTTGACTTCCCTTCCATAAAAAAATTGTTACATCAACCCAAACTGCCGCAAATGATGGGTTACATGTTTGTAATGGAGCAACACCCATTCGGTATGGTCCAGTTCTCCAAAAACCGGGTGAAGGGTCTTTGATCCCGGATGCTCTTTAAAATAATTATTAAAATCAGCGATGGATGCTGAAAGGTCCTGCAGCGATTCTTCCATACTGCCATGGCGCAAAGGCAGAGGTTCTTCTCCAATTACGTTCCCTGGTGCTTTTGTGTTTTCCCTGAATGGCTTCTCACTCAGCAGGAACTCCTTAAATTTAGGCAGGTGTTCAACCGGGGTTACCAGGTCAAATTTTATTTTCCCGGACGACACATAAAAAAAAGCAGCAACATGCTCAACCGCCTGCTGGCCATTCATCTTGCCCCAACTGCCAATGGAGCCTGCTGTTAAACTTTTAAAGAGCGGAATACAGTCTTCTGTAATAAAATGTAATTTCTGCAGATCCATAAAAAAATTTTTAGTTACACAATGTAAATAAAAAAGCACCCCGGTAAAGGGATGCCTGGGCAAATGGGTTAAAAATCCGGTTAGATCCTTTGATCAATTTCTTTACAAAGCCTTTTAAAAATATCATCAATGGTGCCTTCACCCTTTACCATCACCACTTTATCAAACTTCCTGTAGTAGTCGGCCACAACAGCCGTTTTATTATGGTATTCCACAATACGGGCCCTGATCACCTGTTCATTGTTGTCATCACTCCGCCCGCTGGTTTCTCCTCTTTTTACCAGGCGTTTCACCAGTTCCTCTTCACTCACATCCAGAGCCAGCATAGCTGCAATCGGCGCTTTTTTCAGTTTTAATAATTCATCCAGGGCCTTTGCCTGTGCCGATGTGCGGGGAAAGCCGTCAAACAAGAACCCTTTCGCTTCCGGGTTTTCATCCAGGGCAGAGCTGATCATCCCAATAACCACTTCGTCCGGTACCAGCTGCCCCTTATCCATAAAATTCTGTGCTTCTTTACCAAGGGCTGTCTGCCGGCTGATCTCATTGCGCAACAGGTCGCCCGTGCTCAGGTGTTTTAATCCATACCTGGCCATCAGTTTTTCACTTTGTGTACCTTTTCCACTCCCGGGAGGGCCAAATAATATTAAATTAAACATACGTTTTATGTCCTGGTCAGGACAGCAAATATAAGCTTCGTACTTTAAATATTCATTAACAACCCCTATCTGCTGTTTAAAAACTTAAAATCTGCTCATTTCGTAACTAAAAGAAACTATTTAACCCGAAATTTGTTAGATCATGATGCGTCTATTTATTTTTATCCCGATCCTGTTTTCATTATTCACCGCGGGTTGTAACAACTCGCCGGCCAAACAATCAAATTCAGTAAATATGGAATCCAGTAAAAAAACAAACCCGGCCTTTTCTCCACAGGACCCTGTGGGCAAAACAGATACTTCCAAAGTAGAGATCAGTGATGAGGAATGGAAAAAGATATTGCCTGCAGATGTATATCACATCGCAAGGGAAAAGGGTACCGAAAGGGCTTTTACCGGTAAATTCTGGGATCATAAAGAAGGCGGAACCTATTACTGTGCTGCCTGCGGAAATCCATTATTCAACAGCAATGGCAAATTCGACAGCAATTGCGGCTGGCCAAGTTTTTTTGAACCCATCAGCAAAGGCAGTATCATTTATGCCCCGGATAATTCCTATGGCATGAAACGTACCGAAGTGATGTGCGGAAAATGCAAGGGCCATTTAGGACATGTATTTGATGACGGGCCCCCGCCTACGGGTTTACGGTATTGCATCAACTCGGTGATACTTGATTTTAAAAAAGCCGCTGAGGCCAAGGAAAAATTTGATAAAAAACAATGATCAATCCGCTTTCCGGACACAAACCAGGTGGCAGAGGTCAACTTTTTGCACATTGTAAAAAGCGCCGCTGTAAAAATATTTGGTTACTGCCTGGGTACCGTTAGCTTCCGTTGAACTCCAGATGGTCATCTTCTCATCCAGTTTCAGTTGTTCATAATTCAGGTGAATGATATCCGTTTCATCTTTGCAGGGTAAATACCAGTCGGTAAATCCGCCCAGGGTAAGGGTATCACAAACTTTGGCGGCATATATCTTTCCGTCGTAACCGCTGTTATTGCCTACTGCAGCCACAATGGCCCGGGTGTTGGCGGCGCCATCCGTTTCGCTTTGGGCCGCTTTACCGATCTGTTCGTAACCACCCCAGGTAATGCGGTCCATAAAACTCATATCGGCAACCATTATTTTTTTTCCGTTGCCGGTTATGGTTGACATTTTCTGGGCATTTGATCCGGCAGAAAAAAACAATACAGCGATCAGTACATATTTCATCATGAAGATTTTTATGGTGTAAATAAAATATAAATATTTTAATATCCCGTAAATTTTTACCCGGTATACCGGACCGGCCTGCCCATTCATCAATTTGTTCTTGCCGGTTCATCTTTTTTTTGCACCTTCATTGTTCAAAGACTCAACATGAAAAGACTACTGCAGTTGTTATTTTGCCTGTGCTTTATTGCCTTCAATACCCGGGGTACGGCCCAAAAAATATCATTTGACCGTTTTAAGAATTTAAAACCACGCAGTATCGGGCCTGCCGGTATGAGCGGCCGCATTACGGCCATTGATGCCGTTGTTGCCAACCCCGATATCATTTATGTGGGTGCCGCAAGCGGCGGCGTTTGGAAAACAGAGAACAGCGGCCATACCTGGACACCTGTTTTTGATGAGCAGCCAACACAGAACATCGGTGCCATTGCCATTCAGCAATCCAATCCATCAGTTGTATGGGTAGGTACCGGTGAAGGCAACCCGAGAAATTCACTCAACCTGGGCGCCGGTATTTACAAAAGCCTGGATGGCGGAAAAACATGGAAAATGATGGGGCTGGATAAAACCATCTGCATTCACAGGGTAGTCATTGACCCGGAAAACCCCAATACCGTTTATGTGGGGGCCATCGGCAACCCTTTTGCCGAACACCCGGAGCGGGGCGTTTTTAAAACAACAGATGGCGGTGATACCTGGAATAAAATTTTATACGCCAATGATACAACCGGTTGTGCCGACCTGGTGATGGACCCATCGAATCCCAATAAACTGATCGCAGCCATGTGGCAGTATAAAAGAACACCCTGGAACCTGAAAAGCGGCGGTAAAGGAAGCGGGCTGTTCATTACCATGGATGGTGGCAGGAACTGGAAAAAATTAAGTAAAGAGGATGGGTTGCCGGATGGCGAATTGGGAAGGATCGGCGTTGCCATCAGCCGCAGTATGCCCAACAGGGTATATGCAAAAGTGGAAGCAGCCAAAAATGGTTTGTACAAAAGTGATGACGGCGGATTTAAATGGACATTGGTAAACAGCGATGCGGCCCAGGTTACTGACCGGCCTTTTTATTACCAGGAGATATATGTTGATCCGAAAAATGAGAACCGGATCTATGATGTTCATTCAACCATAACTTTCAGTGAAGATGGGGGCAAATCCTTTTCAACCATGATCCCCTATTCAGGCATACACCCTGATCACCATGCCTGGTGGATCAATCCCGAAAACCCAAACCTGATCATTGAAGGCAATGATGGAGGTATTGGTATATCAAGAGACCGCGGGAAGAGCTGGGTATTTGATGAAAAAATACCGGTAGGACAATTTTATCATGTGAATGTCGACAATGAATTACCCTACAATATCATGGGAGGAATGCAGGATAACGGAAGCTGGCTTGGCCCGGCATATACCTAGACAAACGGGGGTATCCGCAATTATTACTGGAACAATGTTGGTGGTGGTGATGGTTTTGATGTAATGCCCGATCCCGAAGATGCAAACTGGGTATATAGTATGAGCCAGGGCGGCAGTGTTGGCAGAAGGAACTGGAAGACCGGTGAAAGCTGGTTCATCAGGCCTCCTGCACTGGACACAGGTGTTAAGCTGCGTTTCAACTGGAATTCGGCCATTGCACAGGACCCCTTTGATACTAAAACAATTTATTTCGGCAGCCAATACATACACAGGAGTAATGATAAGGGGGTGAACTGGGATATTGTTTCTCCAGATCTGACCACAAATGATACGGTAAAGATCAAAGCATATCAGAATACCGGCGGCCTGACACTTGATATCACCGGCGCGGAAACGCATTGCAGCATACTCACTATTGAACCGTCGAAAAAAGAAAAGGGGACCATCTGGACCGGCACCGATGATGGTAATGTACAACTGACCAGGGATGGCGGAAAAACATGGACAAATTTTCGTGGAAAGATACCGGGAATGCCGGCCGGTTGCTGGATACCACAAATTAAAGCATCTGTATACAATGCCGGAGAAGCTTTTGTAGTGGCCAATGATTACCGCCGCGGTGATATGAAACCATATATTTTCCGCACTTCCGATTATGGAAAAACCTGGACCAGGATGATCGATGAAAATAAAGTAAAAGGATATGCTTTATGTGTGCAGCAGGACCCGGCAGAACCCAATTTAATTTTTGTTGGAACAGAGAACGGGCTTTGGATAAGCCTGGATAACGGCCAGTCATTTGAACAGTTTAAAAACGGCTACCCTTCCGTTTCTACTTATGACCTGGCCATCCAGGAACGTGAAGCCGACCTCGTGATCGCCACATTTGGCCGTGCCATTTGGGTTCTGGATAATATCAGGCCCTTAAGAAAAGCTGCAGCAAATAAAGGCATGATATTTACAAAACCGGTAACCGTTTTTGCAAGCCCCGAAGTTTACCAGGCTCAATACAGGGCTGCTACCGGTTATGAATGGAGCACCTATGGCTTATATGATGGGGAAAACAGGAGGCGTGGTGCAGTGGTCTCTTTTTTCATCAATAAACCAAAACCCGACAGCGCTGCAAAACAACCAACGGCAAAAAGCCCTGATGAACAAACTGCTCCTGAAGTGGCGCCCCGGGGCGGTGGGCGTGGTGGCCGTGGCGGAGGTGGTGGCGGTGGCAGAAGGACCGACAGCGCAATGGTGAATATTTATAATTCAAATAATGAATTGATAAGGACTTTACGCTGGCCGGTTGATTCCGGTTTCAACAAAATGTACTGGGGAATGGAAGAAAAAGGATTCCGTCAGCCGGGGTCACCAAAACCACAGCCAGGCGCTGCCGAGCCCGGAGGATTAACCGTGCTGCCTGGTATGTATAAATTGAGAATGGCCTATGCGGGTGGAGTTGATTCCACATTCATTTCCATTAAGGATGATCCGCGTTTGGGCAACCGCAATGACATAAAACTGGCACAGCGAAAAATGTATGACCGGTTAAGAAGGTCAACGGACAAGTTAACAACAGGACTGGACCAGCTTACGGAAAGTGATGAAGTGTTGACTAAAATGATCGCCCAGTTAAAGGGAATCAGCGGAAAGGATGTTGATTCATTAAGAAAAACTTCGGTAAAACTGCAGGATGAAATAAAAAGCATCCGTGAATTGTTCAGCGGCAAAACAGCTACAGAACAGGGTATTACAAGAACCAATGAATTAACGGTGCGTTCGTATATACAAACAGCGCAGCAATCCATCAGCAGCAAAATGGTTGCGCCCGGGCCGCAGGTAGAAGCATTGATATCAATTGCAGAAAAGGCTGTACAGGGTCTTACCGATAAAATAAATAATTTTTACAGTGGTTCCTGGAAAAATTACAGAAGCCTCGTTGAAGCAACCCCAATAAAATTATTCAAAGAATACAGCCCGTTATAACACAACCGGGCATGATCGTATTTTATTGAATGGAGATGCAAAGACGTGCTGGACTATTGGGAGAACCAGGGTAATACAGGATCTGTTTGTGGAATATAGCTATATAATAAATCATACCCGCATTTATAAAAAGAAACAGCTGAAATTCAGCTGTTTTTTTTATATTTAACATTGATAATCCCAGCCCATTCAAACCGGTTACTGTTGTTTTTTTAAATACACAGGGATGAACAAATTCTTTGTCTTGATAGCTGCGGTTTCAATAATGCCGTTGATACAAAAAATATCCCCGGCCGGGCCTGGTTATGGATCTGGTTACATTGCTTCCCCGGTTATTTTTCCCTATCATAACAGCATCACTGCAAATCTCCGCCCGGATGACCCGTTCGGACGGGCCTTCGAACCTGAAAAAAAACCAACACAAGCCTGGTCGCAAAACTGGATATCCTCCGCACAGGAAAATATCCGCAAAAGCGAATACCATTTTAAGTGGGAAGAAAAACTCAAAGCTTACTGCACACCCAACCGGAAAAACAACCTCCGCTTTTTTTATGATGAAAAAGGATTTGCAGTTGAGCCAAGAACAACCAAAATACCTATTGGCGAATTTGATCCATTGAAAAGGCCTGAGGAAATAAAATACAAAAACATCCCCAATTGGAAAGCAAAATTTAACCTGGATAAAAAACAGGTGGGAAAGGGTAGATGGCAAATTGAAAACAATAAGGCTGAATACATTACCAAAAACATTACGGTTCAATACATCAACAATGAAGATGGCATGCGGCAGAATTTTATTGTAAGGTCTCCCCTGTCAAATAATAATAATCTGAAAATAAATTTCAGCATCAAAACAAAGCTTACCCATAAATTATCCCAAACCCGGCTACAGTTCTTTCATAAAAAAACAAATGTGTTGAATTATGAAGACCTGAAAGTTTGGGATGCTTCAGGAAAAAAGCTTGAAGCTGCTTTTGTAAAAAACAGAAAAATAGGATATTCAATCATTGTAGATACAAAAAATGCGGTTTATCCCATCACCATCGACCCCATCAGCACAACGCCATCAGCCATACTGGAAAGCAACCAGGCCGGTGCGCAATTGGGCTTTTCCGTTGCCAGTGCCGGTGATGTGAACGGCGACGGGTACAGCGATGTGATTGCAGGTGCTCACGCTTATGATAACCCGCAAGCAGATGAAGGTGCTGCTTTTATTTTTCATGGATCGGCAACCGGTGTAAGCACAACCCCAGCTGCCATTGTGGAAAGCAATGTGGTTGGTGCACGTTTGGGAATTTCTGTTTCAACAGCCGGTGATGTAAATGGCGATGGCTACAGCGATATTGTGGTTGGCGCCAACAATTACAGTAATTCCGAAACCTGGGAAGGCGCTGTTTATATATACCACGGTTCTTCAACGGGTATAAACACAACGGCAGCCATCATGATGGAAAGTAACCAGGCGCAGGCGCAAATGGGTTTTTCGGTTGCATGTGCCGGCGATGTAAATGATGATGGTTTTAGCGATGTGATCGCTGGGGTGTGGTTGTTTGATAATCCTGAAATAAATGAAGGGGTGGCATATGTATATCATGGCTCATCCACGGGAATAACTGGTACCATTGCAACCACATTAGAGGCCAACCAGTCTGCATCCAATTTCGGAATTGCCGTTGCCGGGGCCGGTGATGTGAATGGCGACGGGTACAGTGATGTGATCGTGGGAGCAGAGAATTACAATAACGGCCAGTCAGAAGAAGGCGTTGTGTTCATATATCATGGATCGGCAGGGGGCATAAATAATGTTGCAATAACCATGGCAGAAAGCAACCAGGGTTTTTCCCAGTTTGGTTTTTCTGTTTCAGGTGCCGGTGATGTGAACGGAGATGGGTACAGTGATGTGATCGTTGGCGCTTATACGTTTGACAATGGCCAGATAAATGAAGGGACTGCGTTTATATATCAAGGTTCTGTAGCCGGCATTAACAATATAGCTGCGGATACTTTAGAACCCAACCTGGTTAATATTCAGTTTGGCGTGTCTGTTGCCTGTGCCGGGGATATTAATGGGGATGGTTATAGCGATGTGATCGTGGGTGCCCAAACTTATGATAATACAGAAACAGACGAGGGTGCGGCTTATATATATTTTGGTTCGGGTTCGGGCATTAACAACATTGCAGCGGCCATACTGGAAAGTAACCAGGCCGGTGCAGGTTTGGGGCGTAGTGTTGCCAGTGCAGGTGATGTAAATGGGGATGGTTATAGTGATGTGATCGCGGGTGCGCCGGGATATGATAATGTTGAAAATGGTGAGGGTGGCGCTTTTGTTTACCATGGTTCGGCAGCCGGTATATCAACTGCCCCCAATAGCATATCGGCTGATATAAGCCAGCCATTTGGAAATTTTGGGGTCAGCGTTGCCGGTGCCGGGGATGTAAATGGCGATGGGTACAGTGATGTAATTATCGGGGCATGGCGTTATGATGATGGTGTCAATACAGATGAAGGAAAAGCTTTTGTATATCATGGCAGTGCCACGGGTTTAAGCGCCACGCCCAACAGCACCCCCGATGATGCCGACCAGGCATTTGCTTTTTTTGCAGAAACGGTGGCAGGTGCAGGCGATGTGAACGGAGATGGATATAGTGATGTAATTATTGGTGCGGATAATTACGATGATGCAGGAAATAATAATGAAGGAAGGGCTTTTGTTTATCATGGCTCGGCAACCGGCTTATCTGCATCACCAAATAGTATACTTGATGATGGCGACCAGGCAAATATATATTTTGGTGTTAGCATTGCCTGTGCAGGCGATGTAAATGGTGACGGATACAGCGATGTAATTGTTGGGGCAATCGGGTACCTGGATGGCCCATTTGCCAACGAGGGAAGGGCTTTTGTTTACCATGGCAATGCAACAGGTTTAAGTGCCACACCTGACAACACGCCCGATGATGCTGACCAGGCCGGAGCCTATTTTGGTTGGAGTGTTTCCGGTGCCGGCGATGTTAATGGAGATGGGTTTAGCGACGTGATCATTGGGGCTCTATTCTATGATGATGCCCCTTACACTGATGAGGGCCGCTCCTTTGTTTATCACGGTAGTGTAACCGGATTAAGTACTATCCCTGATGCTACCCTTGATGATGCTGACCAGGCTGGAGCACAATTTGGAGAAAGTGTTGGTGGTGCAGGCGATGTAAATGGAGATGGATACAGCGATGTAATTATTGGAGCACGCCTGTTTGATGATGCTCCATATACTGATGAAGGCAGGGCTTTTGTTTACCATGGCAGTGCTACAGGTTTAAGCGCCACCCCCGATAATACTCCCGATGATGCCGACCAGTCATTTGCCTCTTTTGGAATTAGTGTAACTGCAGCCGGTGATGTAAACAGCGATGGATATAGCGATATAATTATTGGTGCAAGATTCTTTGATGATGCTCCAAATGCAGATGAAGGCAGGGCTTTTGTATATCATGGCAGTGCCACGGGTTTAAATGCCATACCCAACAGCACACCCGATGATGCCAACCAGCCTAATGCGACTTTTGGATATAGCGTTGCCAATGCAGGTGATGTAAACGGGGATGGATACTGCGACATTATTGTTGGGGCATTTTTATATACTGGCACAAATACCAATGAAGGGCGGGCTTTTGTATATCATGGCAATGATTCTGTTGCCAACAAACAAAATAACCTCCGCCTCTATAATTCCGATTTAACCACTCCCATCAATAGCAGCAATTTTATCTTCGGTAATTTTGGTGCAGGGCTTTATACCAAATCTTTTTTAGGTAGAGGCAAAGGAAAAATGATTTGGGAAACAAGGTTGAACTATAATGCTTACAGTGGAACGCCAATAACCAACAGCACTTTTTTTACTGCCCAACAGGCTTCATATACAGATATGGGTATAAATGGTATGGAGCTGAAAACCCTGGTCAATAAAATCGGAGGTGGCAGATATACCAAGCTCCGTGCAAGAATAAAGTATGATCCGGCTACTGCAATTACCGGGCAGGTATACAGCCCATGGCGCAATGTATCTTCCATCATAGATGCCAATAACCTGGGCGTATTGCCGGTTGATCTTATTTCTTTTAGTGCCTCCTGGCTGCAAAAAGGCAAAACGGCAAGGCTTGATTTTACCACTGATAAGGAAAGCGGTATCTGTTGTTTTGATATTGAAAAGAGTAATGATGGTTTTAATTTTTATCCCATCGGCACAGTCCCTGCAAAAAATATTCCCGGTATACAATCCTATTCTTTTATTGATAACAATGCTGCCAATAAAAAACAATTCTACCGTTTAAAAATAAAAGGCATTGCAGGACAAATTGATTACAGCAATATACAGCAGCTTCAGCATAACGGATCAACAGAGATCATGGTCTTCCCGAATCCCACAACCGATGTATTGCAGTTGCAGCTCAACAAATCATTTGATAAAATGAATGTGCAGGTGATCAACAGTTCCGGGCAATTGGTAAAACAAATTCAGTTTGGCGCAACCGGTCAAACCATCAGCATACCTGTACAAAACTTAGCTCCGGGTAAATACTGGCTGCATCTGCAGGGCGGGGATGAAAAGCAGGTGCTGCAGTTTGTGAAGCAATAAATAACCAAAAGAAATTTTAGTTAAGTGTTCATAAGAGAAAACGGGGAAAAGGAGTTGAGCACTCATCTTTCTTTCTCTTGTATCTCCTTTGAGCTCTTAGCCTACAATAATCCTTTTTGGTAAGCCAGGTGCAGTGCCTGGGCCCGGCTGTTAACATGCAGTTTGTTGTAAATATTGATCACGTGTTTTTTGGCTGTATTGGCACTGATGTCTAAATGGCTGCCGATCTCTTTATACGATAACCCTTCAACCAAAAGCTGCAGAATTTCCCTTTCACGGGAGGTCAGGTCAAAAAAAGTTTTTGAGCCGGTTTCTTCTGATTTCTGCTGCAGGGTAACCACATTGTTTTGGACCAGTTGCAGGATCTTGTGTGCTATGCCCGGTGATATGGGGCCGGCGCCGCTTTCGTGCATCTGCCAAAGTACGTCGGTAATGTTTTCAGCACTTTCATCTTTCAGTAAATAACCAAATGCTCCGGCCTTTATGGCTTTGAATATTTTATCTTCATCATCAAAAATGCTGAGCACCACAAATTTTACCGAGGGAAACATGGCTGATCCGGCAGCAATGGCATCCACACCGTCCATGTTCGGCATTTCCAGGTCCATTAAAGCCACATCCGGTATATTTTCTGCAGGCAGGGCTTTCATCTTTTGCAAAAAGTCTTCCCCGTCTTCTGCAACAAGGGTAATAATAAAATGCCCCTGTCGCAGTAACTTATCCTTTAAAATATTCCGGTTACTGGCTTTATCATCAATGATTGCAACTTTTATGGCCATGATCCTTTATTGAACAAATATTCAAAATAAAAAATTCTTAAATAATAATCCATACGGGTACCTGCTTCAGGCCAGGATACTGATCCTGGTTCCTTTTCCGGGGATGCTGTTTACTTTGAGTTCAAACCCTGAATCAATGGCCCGTTGCTGCATATTCAGCAGGCCATTCCCGCTTTCTGAAAGTTTCACTGCCTCATGATCAAATCCCCTGCCTTCGTCTTCAACAGTTAGCTGCCATTTATCTGCGTTTTGATTACTGGACAATGTGACGTTTGCTGTTGCTGCGTGTTTTATAGCATTGGTAACTGCCTCCTGAACGATCCTTACCAGGTTCAGCGCTTTGGTATGGTGCAATTGCTTTTCTACAGGAGCATCTCCTTCAACTTTAAAATGGATCCCGGGATAATAACGGGCCAGCGCCTGTATAAAATTTTTTATCCGCAACCAGCAATCATCAGCGCTGTAGTTGTCTTTTTTTAAAGCCCACACAGTTTCACGTAATGAAGTAATGATGTCTTTGGAAGCAAATTTCAGGTCATTCATCAACGCATTCTTTTCGTCAATGCCTGATTCTTTCTGGAGCAATTCTGTATTGTACAAAACCGCATTGGCATAAGCGCCGATACTGTCGTGCAGGTCGCGGCTGATGCGTTCCCGTTCAAGCTGTATGCGGTGTTCATTTTCAAGTACGGCCAGTTTTGCCTGGTACTTGTTTCTATTGTACCGGTTAAATGCATTAGCCAGGGCAGCCAGGGCCAAAACAATAATGGCTGTTATAAACCACCAGGTTTTCCAGAATGGCGGGTGGATGGTGATGCGTATCTCTTTCATTGGCTTTGCGTCCTTATCAAAAAAACGGGAGGCATATATTCTAAAAACATAGTCTCCCGGGGGCAAATAGTACCGTACGGTTTGCATACCGCTGTTCTGTATCCAGCTTTTATCAATGCCTTTCATCTGATACTGGTAAATGTACTGGCCGGGGTTGTTGTTAGCCATGGCAATAAAATCAAATGCCAGGGAATTTTGATGATAGGGCAAAACGATCTTTTCTATATTCCATACCGCGGTATCTTTAAATGCTTCTTCGTTATTTATTTTAATGGCGGTTACCAGCAGGTTGATCTTTTCTTCAAAACTGCTGATGGCTGCAGGGTAAAAACTGCTTACGCCGTTTATACCTCCGAAAAACACTTCGCCATCATCAGATTTTGCCACTACGTTGGTGTTGAATTCATTTTCCTGCAAACCGTCATCTTTGGTCAATTGAAAAATGCTGTTGTCCTTATTCAATTTAAATATGCCCTTATTGGTACTGCACCAAAGAAAGCCCTCATCATCAAACACCATGGCATAAATACATTCGTCAGGCAGGCCGCCTGCCGTTGTTATATGCATTAATATTTTCCCGGTGCTGTCAATTTTAAAGATGCCCTTATTACTTCCCAGGTAAATATTACCTGCTGCATCACGGGCCAGGCAACGCACATATCCCGTGTTTTTAAAAGAATTTTTTTTCAGTATGGAAAAAGTGGAGGGTTCTAAAAAAATGAGCTCGTCATTGGCATGTGATATGACGGATGTATTATACCATAAGCCACCCATGGTGTAAGAATTGGTAAAAGTATGCCCGGTAACCCGGTTGTCAGCAAAGGTTGCCCGGTAAATTTTTCCCTGCGACTGCACAATGGCCTGCTTTTCGTCCTGGTGTAAAATATTGCCGAAATAATCTGTACGAATATCCAGCCCGGGTATTGAGGAAGTAATTTCTATACTGGTTAACCGGGTTAAGTCCCGGGAAAGCCGCCACACATTTTTGCTGCTTGTAGGAAAAAACAGGTAATTGCCTTTTGGGTCTTTTATTATGGAGTTCACTGAAAATGAAACCGTTTTTCCGGGCAGTGTTTTAATATGTTTAACCAACTGTTGCAGGGTATCAAAAATCAACAGCCCGTTTCCGGAGGTGCCAGCCAATACCCGGTTGATTTTTTTATCGGGCAAAACACTGAGTATATAATTGCTGTCCTTTTTTTCAGTACCATAATATTTCAGAGGATAAATATTATGGATGATTTTTTTTATGCCTCCATTTATGGTTTGTATAAACAGGTTGCCGAAATTATCTTCCTTAATATCCGAAATCCCCAAGTTACCTGTAACAGGTTTATTCTGAAAATTTACCAGCTCGGCTTTTAATTCGAGCAATGCGGTATCCAGTTCATATATCCTGTTGCTGAATCCGATAAGGGACTTATTTTGCCAGGGATAAATGATGCAACGGGATATATGACCAAGGTCTTTACCCTTTATATACAGTATGCTGCTTGTTTTATCTTTGAAATTGTAAAGCTGCAGGGCATTATTTATTGCATACGTGTAATACAATACCTCGGTGCCTGTTTTCATCATAAGAAAAAATGCAGATATGTATGGAATGGAATCTGACTGCGCAACGAGCCGTGCATTTTTAAGGTCCCATAAATAAAGGCATGATTTTATCTGAATTGCTGTTTTATGATCAACAATATTATTACTTAGTTTGGGAGCATAGTCGGACCCTTGTGCATAGTTTGGCAGGCTTGTTTTTGCATGGCTGACAACTTTAAAGTTATGGTTGCTGATGCCGGTAATATTGCTGTTTTCACTGAAGAAATAAATCCTGTTCTCATCTTCTCCAATAAACC
>CAZBIK010000001.1:42733-44312 GCA_964491955.1 uncultured Ferruginibacter sp. | reverse complement strand
TGGAGTAATGCCTGGATTCCCTTCCGTCTGCCCCCATAGCAGCAAACCCATGTTAGCGGTAGTTTTGGATTGTTAAAAACTATTCCATTAAATCGACAATTCGTCCATCCTTAAGTCTGAATGGCCCAGACAAATCTTTGTTTTCGTTTATTACTTCTTCTATTGCATGAAAACAATTGGCTAAATGAGTTTGTAATGTTTGCTTATCGTTTGTATCCCAAAATTCGCCTTCATCGTCAATCAGGAGTTTGTGAAAATGGCCTTCTATGTCTTTAAAAAACTCTATTAATTTAATATGAATTTCTATATCTGCAAATTGAGTCTTGCAATAATCCTGGACGTAATAATTCTCGTCAAATTCAAGCCATAAAGGATCGGAGTTATCATCTGGCTGTATTTTTACGCCCTTTACTGGACCTTCATAGTCCCAATCTTGTTCATCTTTTACCCTAGAAAGTTGTTCATTCTGTTCTTCGAATAAATAGAAACTCATATTGTTGCTTATTGCAAATTGCTGAGCTTTGGCAATTACGTATTTGTACTCATCTTCTGATATTAACTGACCTTCATAATGAATTGTCACACCCATTTTTTCGAATTAGTAGAGAGTTGTAAAAAATTACCGCTAACGGTTGTATTTATGTTATTAGGTACTATAAAAATCCTGTTATCTAACCAAAAGCAGCTTGAAAATAAATCCTTTAATGTTATACATTTTTCGATTGCCACCTATTTTGGTATAAAATTTCTTTACACCAATACAATATATAAAAAAATAATATAAAATCACCCTAATCCTCCCCCAAAAATTATAAACTACCTTTGCAGCCTATCAGCCGGGTTATCGTTCTCCCGCCCAAGGCGGGGGGAAGGAAAGTCCGGACAGCAAAGAGCAACACACCGGTTAATGGCCGGTCCCGTTAATAGCGGGGAGACAGTGCCACAGAAAATTACTGCCTTTAATAGGTGAGGCGGGGAGGGTAAGACCTCCTTCGCTAAAGCTATGGAGGTCAAGTTGAAAACGTGAGGTAAGAGCTCACGGGTTTTTGCAGTAATGCAATTACCGGGTAAACCTTGTGTGCTGTAATGCCACGTATATCAGCGTTCCGGCTTGCCGGAAAAGGGCGGCTCGCCCGATCACTGCTTGCAGTAACGTTGAAGGGTAGGCAGCAAGATCGTAACAGTAATGTTGCGGCGAGATAAATGATGACCATTGCCTGAAGTAACGGATGGAAAGGAGGGGAAACCCTCCTTCGCTGAAGCTACGGAGGGTAAACAGAATCCGGCTTACAGGCTGATAGATTTTTTAAATTTCCCGCATTACGCGGGATTTTTTTTTATTGTTCTTTTTTGCTTCTCCAAAAAAGAACCAAAAAAAGAGCCCGACAAACGATTACGGCCCGTTTGTCGGAAGCAGCTTTGTTCATCTTTTGTGCTACTGTAGCTTCAACATTGGTATTTCTACTCTTAGAAATATGCAGTATGTTAATTTGCAAGCATGTTTTCTGAAAAAGAAAAAGAGTCTTTACTATAAAGACCCTTATACCAATAAACGGCTTAACCATTAAACCCTTAAACC
>CAZBIK010000001.1:26231-42633 GCA_964491955.1 uncultured Ferruginibacter sp. | reverse complement strand
TTTACTATAAAGACCCTTATACCAATAAACGGCTTAACCATTAAACCCTTAAACCCTTAAACCCTTAAACCCTTAAACCTTAAACCTTAAACCCTTAATCCTTCCCCTCACTTCTTAAGCCCGCCGCCGTCCACATCCTTAATAAACTTTATCAGTCCCGGGAAATAATTCTTCTGGTCATCATACATGGCCATATGGCTGCCGTTGGGACAAGCCAGGTAACGGCCGTTCTGAACCTGGGTGCTCATCCATTTCATGTGCTCCGGGTCCATGGTATCATGTGCTCCACCAATGGTCAGTGTGGGTGTTTTTATTTTGGGCAGTTCCTTGCTCACATCCCAGTTTATTAAATTGCCTCCAATGCCAAATTCGCTGGGGCCCTGCATGGTAACGTATAAGGATTGGTTCATTTTGCCTAAAGAGCGGGTCATGGGCTCGGGCCATTTGTCCAATGGAATGCGGCAGATATGCTTTGCATAAAAATTCGGCATCCGCAGTTCCATGTATTTCGGGTTGCTGAAATCGCCTTTGGCTTCTATCTGCCGGATGGTATCCAGCACTTTTGGATCGAACTGCGGCGCCAAAACCTCCTGCGCATATTTGCCATACTGCGGGCAACTGCTCATCATATTGCTGATGATGAGGCCTTTTAAATTGTCCTGGTATTTTAAGGCATACTGCATGGCCAGGATGCCGCCCCAGCTATGGCCAAGTAAGTAAAAATTATCCTTGTTCAGGTGCAAGGCCTTACGTACCTGTTCCACCTCTTCCACAAAACGGTCAAGGTCCCACAGGGTTGTGTCATTGGGATTATCGGAAAGCCCGCAGCCAAGCTGGTCGTAATAAATGAATTCGATGTTCTGCGGCAGTAAAAAACTTTCAAAGCATTCAAAATATTCGTGCGTGGCACCGGGACCGCCATTCAGCAGCAATACTTTTATTTTGGGGTTATCACCCATGTATTTTGTCCAAACCTTGAATGTTCCCTTTGGTGTTTCAATGGGTATCACGGTTACACCGCCTGTTTGTACCTCGTCAAATAAATATTTGTTGATGGTGATCTCGTCCTTAGTTTTAAAAGGATTGCAGGATAAAAAACCGGCAGTAATGAACAGGAACAGTATTTTTTTCATAAACAGTTATTTGGTACAAAGTAGAATTTATTTCTTAAACAGCAAATTTTGTGAAGGCTGAGAAGTCCTTAAGGTGGAAAATTTACATTTTCAAAAAGGATGTCAGGCTGAGCTTGTCGAAGCCGGGTTATAAAACGAAATGATCCTTCTTCGACATAAGGTTAGCAATCGTGATGTCGAAAGCAAATTGCTCTGATAAAACCGCCTTCGACTCGCCTCTGCGTAGCCGCTACGGCGGAGCAAGGCAAGCTCAGGCTGACAGTACAATTATTAATGAGATATTAAACAATAAATTCACCAAAGATGCTCTTCTTTATCTCAGGCCATTCTTCCCTGATAAAACTAAAATAAACGGTATCCCTTACCGTGCCATCATCATTGATGCTGTGCCTGCGCAAAACACCTTCTTTAACAGCGCCGATCTTCAGCATGGCTTTTTGCGATCTTACATTAAGCAGGCTGGTCTTCAGTTCTATGCGGTTAAGCTGCAGTTGTTCAAACCCAAAAGAGAGCAGGAGGAACTTGGCGTGCTTATTAAATCCCGTGCCGTGCAGGTTGGGGTGTATCCAGGTCCAGCCGATCTCCAGTCTTTTATTGGGCAGGTCAATATTGCCAAAGCGGGTGCTGCCGGCATACTGATTGGTTCGTTTATCAAAATAGGCAAAGGGATAAGATCTTTTTTGTTGCTTTTCCAGCAGGGCCGTATCAAAATACTTTTTAAAATCACCTGGTTCATTTATTTTGGCAGAGGTAAATGACCAGAGGTCGGTATGCATGGCCACAGGAAGCAGCAATTCATAATGCTTTTCTTCCAGGGGTTCAAGCCTTACCCATTCATCTTCGAGGATCACGGGATGATCCAGTAAATGTTGTTCCATTTATTTATTTTCAGTTAAGAGTTTTACCACGTGTTTATCAATGGGGAGGGTAACGGTGTCGGGTGTAAGGTCGTGCCAGTTTACAAACCGGAAAGTTTCTGTTTCGCCGGTCTCTTTATATATTTTTATCTGCGCAGCATCAAAATCAAATGGTTCGGTACGCAGCGGAACGGTTATGGGTTCCAGCGCTTCGGCAAAATAATAAATGGAGATGATCTGATGCGCTTTATTAAAGGCGCTCTGCTGGTAAAAATCGGTGGTGTAAATATGATCGGTTACCCTTACTTTTAAATTCAGCTCTTCCATGAATTCGCGTTGCAGGCAATCGCGTGTGCCTTCGCCAAACTCCAGCCCGCCCCCTGGGAACTTGGTGATGTATGCCCCGCGTATGAATTCATCGCTTACCAATACCTGCCGTTCCTTATTGATCAAAATGCCATACACCCGGATGTTGAACATGCTGATCATTTACGCACCCTTTTTAAATAGTTCCATATCGCAAAACCAAGAATGATTACCGAAAGGATAACGGGCAGCCAGAATGCCATGTGGTTGTCTTTATAAGGAATGGGGACATTCATGCCATAAATACTGGCGATCAAAAGCGGCACACTTAAAAAGATGGTGAGCGTGGTAAGCCTTTTCAGCACGGCATTCTGGTTGTTGCTGATGATGCTGGCAAAAGCATCCAGCGTACTGTTGAGGATGGTGGTATAGGTGTTAGCCATCTCCAGGGCCTGCGAGGTTTCCACGATGAGGTCTTCCAGGAAATCCCGTTCATCTTCATTTAATTTCAACAGGTTGGTACGGCTAAGCTTCATCATCAGCAGTTCATTGCTGCGCAGGGCTGTGATGAAATACACAAAACTTTTCTGGATGCGCATCAGTTGAAGCAGTTCTTCATTGCGGTTGCTGTCGTACAGTTTTTGTTCCAGGCTGTTGCGGCGGCTATTGATCTCCTTCAGGTATTCCTGGAAATTATTGGTGATCTTTTCAAATATTTTCAAAACCATCATGTTCGTCCGGTCGTTATTGCGGTGCTGGAACGTGTTCAGGAATTTTTTGATGGCCTCGTTCTCAAACGAGTTTACCGTAACGATCTGGTTATGGGTTAAGATGATACAGATCGGGATGGTGATATAGAACGCATCACTCAGGTTGAATGAATTGTTTTCAGTAGGTGTTTTTATCACGATGAGTTTTACATCGTCTTCGATCTCGTAGCGGCTGCGCTCATCAATATCCAGTGAATCCTTTAAGAAGTCAATGGGGATCTCCATCGTCTCGCTCAGTTCGGTAAACTCTTCCTGCTTCAGAGGCGGCAGCACATTTACCCATACTGCGTTCCCCGCCTTTTCAACAGCGATCGTTTTCTGTTCCTCAATTTTAAAGTACTGTATCATGCCGTTTCGCTGGTTTTTTGGATACTGAGTAAATGGTGTTCGGTATGAAAAATGGTAAAATAACAAAGCTCCCTCAGCGTGATGCGCCCAAGCAGCGGGTGTTTGGCCAGGTAATGATCGAGGTCGGCTTCGGTACGGTTATGTTGCAGGGCCCGGATGAATTTTTCAGTGGCTTTTTGCCAGTTCATCAGTAACCTGTCTTTTCCATATTTTATTTCGATGGGTTTGGGTACAAAACGGGCGCTGGCTCTTCCGCCTTCGCTTAATTTTTTATAATACTTTTCTTTTACGGTTTCATACGTTCTGCTGCTGCGGTTTGGCGTGCCGCCGATCCACCGCACCAGGAATTTCGGCAATGCATAGGCGAGGGTAGTGGTATTGGTTGAAATAATGAGGTGCTGTACATTTTCCGCTGCCGACCATTTACCCGGGGGCCTGCGAAAAAAAACGGGTTCATCAACAGCCTGGCATGTTTCAGTTAATTGTTTAAATATTTGTTCAGCTGCTGTTATGATTGCTGTTTTGTTCATATTTCTATTTCGCCTTTATACACCAGTTCTGCGGGGCCGCAGAGCCAGATATTTTCAAAATGCCGGTCATCGATCTTGTCAAATTCCACGCTCAGTTTCCCGCCGTAAGTATTTACTTCCACCCGGTTAAACCCGTTCTCATTATGCGCACTCATCAGGGCAGCAGCAGTAACACCGGTGCCGCAACTTAGGGTTTCATCTTCCACGCCCCGTTCATAGGTACGCACAAAAATACTGTCTTCGCCAACGGCCTCCACAAAATTCACATTGATGCCTTCTTTCTTAAATTGTTTGCTGTTGCGGATCTCACGGCCCGTTTCCACCACATCAATATCAGCCACATCATTGGCAAACTTGACAAAATGCGGTGAGCCGGTATTTATTACATTATGCCCCGAATGGTATTCAACATGGTACACATCCTGCATCTTTAACCGCACATGGTCCTGCATGTCTATTTCTGCTTCATGTTTTCCGTCAACGGCCATAAAATGATACGTGTTTTTTACAATGCCCATCTGTTTGGCAAATTTTACCATGCACCTGCCCCCGTTTCCGCACATGCTGCCGGCATTTCCATCAGCATTGAAATAGGTCATTTCAAAGTCGAGGTATTTTTTTGTACCCAGCAGCATCAAGCCGTCGGCACCAACACCAAAGCGCCGGTCGCAGACCTGTTTTACCTGTTCAGGGGTTAATTCACTGTACCTGTTGTCGCGGTTGTCCAGTATCACAAAATCATTTCCTGTGCCCTGGTATTTGTAAAATTCTAATTTCATTATTGTAGTTATATGCTTGAACCGGCGATCACCTGCAAAGACTGTTTTATTAAATTTTCTACAGCCCCTGCACCGTTTGCCGAAAATTGTTTGCTTACGCGGTTGGCCACAATGGCACTCAGGCTCAGGCAATGATGCCCCAGTGCATTTCCCAAACCATAAATGGCCGATGTTTCCATCTCAAAATTAGTGATTCGGTGGTTGCCAAAACTGAAATTGCTGAGGCTGTCGGTCAGCATGGGATAACCCAGCCCCAAACGCAGTACCCGCCCCTGTGGGCCATAAAATCCCGGGCAGGTAACCGTGATGCCGTGGTGATAATTTTCCGTAAAATGTTTGATCAGCGATGCGCTGGCCATGTTGATATACGGCGAAACCTTGCCCGAAGTTAGCTGGGTATGGGTACTGAAAGCCTGGATGAGCTGTTTTTCTTCTTCATTATTTTCGAAGCGGTAAAAATGCATGAGGTTGTCGAGGCCAAGGCCGTGGGTGCTGGCCACAAAGCTGTCAACCGGTATATCTTTTTGTAATGAACCCGAAGTGCCAAAGCGGATGATGTTGAGCCTGGTCAGTTCATTTTTGATCTGCCGGGTTTCCAGGTCAATATTTACGAGTGCATCCAGTTCGTTCATCACGATATCAATATTATCGGGGCCGATGCCGGTGCTTACGCAACTGATCCGTTTTTTACCGATAAAACCGGTATGGGTCACAAATTCGCGGTGTTTATTTCGATATTCTGTCTTATCAAAATATTTGCTCACTTCTCCTACGCGGTCGGGATCGCCAACAGTGATCACGGTTTCAGCGATCTCTTCGGGCCTGCAATCCAGGTGGTAAACAGCGCCGCGTTCATTGATGATCAGTTCCGATTCTGCGATCCTGCCCATATTTTCAACTTTAGATTTGTGATGTGTAATTTTCTTTAAAATTACCCTATTTTTGCACTTGTAAAAAATGAAATACAGAATTGTTTACATTCTCAATTCTTCATTTTTAATTTTTCATTTAACAGGGTCCTGTAGCCGAGTGGTTAGGCAAAGCTCTGCAAAAGCTTCTACACCGGTTCGAATCCGGTCGGGACCTCTCTTCATTAAAAGGGTTGCTTTGGCAACCCTTTTTTATTTGGTGCATGCCATCATTTTGATCCCGGTTCCGCAATTCATACCTCAATTATCCCATTCCATGCCTTTCCGGCTTCTGGGGCTGTTCCTCCCACAATAGTTTTACATCATCAAATTACTGTGAACCAAAAAAAATACTAAAATGAAATTCATTGTATTGCTTTTCAGCGTATTGGTAACTGGCGTAGTTACCCTGCTGCCCGGCGAAAATAATATTGGCGGAACCTGGGTGATGGATCCCGGAAAAAACGACTGCAGCCCGGCAGTTATCCGTATCAACATGAACAAAGGGATCTGGGAAGGTTACATGGATATCCCCGCCGAAAGGGTATTTGACAAACCCGTTTATTCGATTGTTGTAAAAGGGGATAGTGTTTTTATAAAAGTATCCAAAGAAGGAAACAGCATCAATGCCGCACTGGTAAATGAACATATACTGGAAGGTAACCTGGTTACCGACGCCGGCAGGGATGAGATAAAATTCACCAAATTGTGATAGCCGGCTTTTGCAGGAATTTAACAATTCATGCAGCCAATTAAACAGTTAATACACGACCATATTGCCTGCAGCAGCAACCCTTTATAGCTTGCATTCAAATTTTAAAATTAAACAGCCATTTAAAACTTTTCAATTATGAAAAAAACATTTTTAGCCATGTTATTTTTAACAGCATCAGTTACCCTCATTGTGGTTTCCTGCGATAACGGCAAAACCGCTTCAGCTGCAACTGCTGAAACCATGAGCAATGATGCCCTGGTAAAAAGGGGCGATTACCTGGTCAATTCCATCGGTTGTGATGATTGCCATTCGCCCAAAAAAATGGGCGCACACGGACCAGAGATCATCCCGGAACTGCGCTTTTCCGGGTATCCTGCCGACAGGCCCGTGGGCAAGGTTGATACCGGATCAATTATGAAAGGATGGTCGATGTTTGGCCCCGACTTTACCAATACAGCAGGCATGTGGGGCATGTCATTCGCCGGCAATATCAGCAGTGATGAAACCGGTATCGGGAACTGGACAGAGGAGCAATTCATGACGGCCTTGCGTAAGGGCAAATACAAGGGCCTCGAGGGCAGCCGCGACCTGTTGCCGCCCATGCCGTGGTTTGTATACAAGAACATGAGTGATGAAGATATCCGGTCGATCTTTGCTTACTTAAAAACCACAAAACCGGTAAGGAATATCGTTCCGGCTCCGAAGCCGCTGTCTGAACTGTAAGCCATGATACATTCACATACAAATAAGAATCTCTCTGTATGGAGAGATTTTTATTTACAGCCATATGCAGTTGATACAAACCAATATACAATTCATACGCGGATTTCCTCAATTCATACGGGTGTATAAACCGTCTGTGAGGCAGGCTGCAACTTTAAAATAAAAAGATTGTAAATTGTAATACTGCATTTCCCGATAATTAAGAAAGGCAAACAGTTCAACTGCAAAAAGTAAAATGAAATAAATACCGAAGATGCAACTTCCCCAATATACAAAAAAGGACCTGCAGATACTGGCCATCAACATGCCGCCGGTAGTGATCCTGCTGAACAGCCTTTTATTCGGGAAGCGTTATTTTACTGAACCCGCGGTATTTATCGGGTCGGGGCTGATCGTGTTGCTGATCATGACCTTCACCTGGTTTCTGTTTACCTGGATCGCGGTAACGGTGAGGAACCGCCTTCCATCCGGCAGGAACCTGATCAGGCGACTCGGTATTACGATCCTGCTGATCGGCATCATACAATCACTGGTGATCACCCTGTTGTTCAGGGGCTACAGCCATTTCAGCCTGTTTGACTATACACTGAATGAAACGCGGTATTACTGGACACTGGCCATCAGCTTTTTGATCAACATCATCATTACCATGGTACACGAAGGTGTAGATAGTTTTGAAAAATGGAAGACCACGCTGACTGAGACCGAACAGCTGAAAACGGCCTATACCCAAAGCCAGTTACTGGGATTGAAGAGCCAGGTGAACCCGCATTTTTTATTCAACAGCCTGAATTCACTGTCGAGCCTTATCTCTGAAGATGAAGCAAAGGCCTCTACATTCCTTGATGAGCTCACCAAAGTATACCGGTACATGCTGCGCAGCCCGGATGAAAAAATGGTGACGCTGGGCACTGAATTGCAGTTCATCAGGTCGTATTTTTATCTGCTCAAGGCCAGGTATGGCGATTGTGTGGAGTTGCAGGTGGAAACGGATGAAACAGCGAACGGTAAATTTGTTTCGCCCCTGATCCTGCAAACCATTTTTGAATACAGCATCAACAGCAATGTGCTTTTAAAGGAATGCCCCCTTTCGTTTTTCATTGGCATTGACGGGAACGGGAAGCTGCTGGTGCAGAATAATATGCAGGTAAAACAAACGGCTGTTTCAGCAGGAATTGAAGGGATCGCCAATTTGATGGAAAAATATAAACTGATCAGTAATGAACGGGTGGAGATCAGCAGGAACCGGGATATTTTTTCGGTGACCATTCCGCTGATACCGGGAAACAAAATGATACAACATGAAATGGGTATGGCCAAATAAGGTTGAGTGGATCAGTTTTTTTGTACTGATGCCATTTATTGCAGCAGGCTGTTGCTTTGTGCTGTTTGGCAGGAACTGGTACAGTACGGCAAACCTGTGGGTATATGGCTTTTTATTTATGTTGGGTGTAGGTATTTGCATCTGGTACATCGATGTGATCCTCACCAGGTATATCCATGATACGTTTGCGGCTTACCGTGATATTTTAAAACGCATCATTGCGCTGGTGGTTAAACAGGCGGTGATGATCGCCATTTCAAACAGCATTTTCATCGTTGGCCTGATGCAGATGCCTATCGCGAAATTTCATGCCGGCAGTTCCGAATTCTGGATCTGTTATGGCATTGCCCTGGGCATCACCCTTATCGCCATGGTGATCTGGGAAGGGGATTTCATCTTCCAGCAATGGAAGGAGAGCCTGACCGAAAATGAAAAATACACGCAGCTGAGCCTGCAGGGTGAATTTGACATGCTGAAAAGCCAGGTGAACCCGCATTTTTTATTCAATTGTTTCAATACATTGTCATCCCTGATCACGGAAGACAAACACCGGGCCGAGGTTTTTTTAAATGACCTTAGCAAGGTTTACCGTTACCTGCTGCGCAATAATGAGAACGGCATGAGTACGCTTAAGAATGAGATCGGGTTCATCCGTTCCTATTTTGAACTGCTCAAGACCAGGCATGGAGAGGCCATCCAGTTGCAGATCGATACCGACAAACGCTATGATGATTACCTGCTGCCTTCACTGAGCCTGCAGCTGCTGGTTGAGAATGCGGTGAAGCACAATGCGCTTTCGAAATCGCTGCCCCTGCAGATCGAAGTATTTACCACGGTGGGCAATAAACTGGTGGTGAACAACAATATCCGGCTGCGGGCGCAAAAAGCGCCATCCGGTGAAGTGGGTTTGAAGAATATCCGGCAGAAGTATGCATTGCTTAACCAGCCCGGTTTCCAGGTGATGAATGACGGCAAACAATTTACAGCCGTGCTGCCATTGATCTGGGATAAACTGATGATACCAAACAGCATTAACCAAAAACCAAAAACGGCATCAATATGAAAATTTTAATTGTTGAAGATGAAGAACTGGCTGTAAAAAAACTGCAGAAAATGCTGCTCAGCCTGGATAAGGATATTGAAGTACTCGACAACACCGACAGCATTGCAGCTTCAGTGGATTGGTTGAAAAAAAATGATCCGCCCGACCTGGTCCTGATGGACATTGAACTGCTGGATGGACAGAGTTTTGAGATATTTAACCAGGTGGATGTGAAGAGCCCGGTCATATTCACCACCTCGTACGACGAGTTTGCCTTAAAGGCATTCAAGGTAAACAGTGTGGATTACCTGCTGAAACCCATTCAGAAAGAAGACCTGGCCTCGGCGCTGGATAAATATAAAAAGATGTTCGGCGCTGCCGCACCCGCACCCACCATCAATATGGAAATGCTGGTAAAGGAACTGCAGCAGAAATTACAGCCAACGTCGTTCCGTAAACGCTTTTTGGTGAAGAATGTACAAAAGCTGGTGTCCATTGAAACGGATGATATCGCCTATTTCTACAGTGATGGCCGGCTTAATTTCTTTAAAACAATTGACAATAAAAAATACGTGGTGGATTACACCATGGACGAAATGGAAGAGATGCTGGACCCTGAAAAATATTTCCGCATCAGCCGGTCATTTTACGTGTCCATCAACAGCGTGGATCAGATCCACGATTATTTCGGCAACCGGCTCATCTTAACCTTAAAGCCCGCTGTGGATAAAGAGGCATTGGTAAGCAGGGAGAAAGTGACTGAGTTTAAAAAATGGATGGGTAAGTAGGGTAGGTACCCCGCAAATTGCGGGGGGCTGATCCATAAACGGAATTCTATTTTTTACCATGGTACAGGCCGCGCTTTTGCATTGCAAAAGAGAGCGCCCCGACCCATGCTATTTCAGCGGCATGATGAGGATCAGGTTACATTCATTCGGGTCATTTTGAATATCCAGTTCTGCCTGTATATTGGCTGCATGGGTTTTCATTTCTTCCATATGCCTTTTGATGTTGTTATCGGCCCGGTCGAGCGTTGCCGTACCTTTCATGGTCAGGCTGAGTCCTTTTTTCTGAAGGTCTATATTTACAAGGGTATGTTTGGCGCCTGAATATTGCACCATGCACCTCAGCGCTGCTTTGAAAATGATAAAAAAGCCATGCCTCAGCCGCATATCCGGTTCCAGGCCCTTTACTTTTTCATCAATATTAATTACAATATCTGCTTCATGCCGGTTGCGCAGTGCATCAATGAATTCGTTCATGCGCATCACCGTTTTTTCCATGCTGTCATTGGCCGGGTCTATTACCCACAGCATGTCATCCATGGCAATGATCATGTCGTTGCTTTTTTCACTGATCTGCCCGATCAGTTCTTTTGACCGTTCGATATCCTTATCCGCTTTCATCCTGGCCATTTCACTCAGCAGGTTGATGTTATTCAGCGCCGTATTTACATCATGATGCAGGCTGAGGGCAATATCTGTTCTCAGTTTTTGCGTTGTTTTTAACCGGAGCACCCGTTCCCTGTCAGCCAGGTAAAAAATGAGCAGGCCGCTGATGATCAGTAATCCATAAAACCACCAGGTTTCCCAGAAAGGAGGTACGATGTCGATGATGACCGTGGTAATGGTATCTGATTCATTGCCGGTAGCTGAAACGGATTTGGCCTTAAAGATGTATTTGCCGGGCTGCAGCCGGTGGTATGTTACTTTTTGTGTATTGGAATAGATCCATTTTTCGTCTACCCCTTCCAGCATGTACATCAAGGCAAAATCGTTGTGATAACTGAAAGTGGTAAGGTCAATTGAAAAGGTATTGTTGAAATAGGGGAGTGTGATCTCTTTTCCTTTAAGCAATGAATCCACAAGCAGTTCCCTTTCGCCGAGCTGGAAACCTGAAATGCTTACCCGGACTGCTTTTTTGGGCAGGTTTATTTTGGCCGGGTCAAACAGCAGCAGCCCGGTATTGGTGCCCAGTACGATCCTGCCGTCCCGTAATAAAGCTGAGGCATTGATCTGGAACTGGTTGTTCAATATGCCGTCTTCCGGACCAAAATACAGGTGGATCGGGTTGCCAAATTCTATACGGCCAAGGCCATCCGAAAAAGCAAGCCAGATAAAACCCAGCCTGTCTTTCAGGATACTGGTTAAATTAGGGTGATCCGGTCCGGAACCCACCCCGGCATAAGTTATGGTATTGGTTCTTGTATTTAAAATATTGAGGTCGCCGCTGGCGATCAGTAAAATACTGTCGTTGAACTGGAAAATATCATTGGCACCGGCTGTTTTTAAACGCCTGCCCGGCGGAGATTCCTCATCATAATGTGCTGCAATGGATCCATCACCGGCATTCAGTTTATAAAGACCGTACCTGTCGGTGCATACCCACACAAATCCCTTTTTATCGGTCACCATTTTGGTAACACGGCCCTTTACATCCAGCATCACTTTAAAGGAAGCGGTATCACGCCAGTTGGCCCCGGTACATTTTATAACACGGCCATACTGGGTACCCATCCACATATTACCTGAACTGTCTTCTATGACCTGCCTGACCGTTTTATTATCAAATACTGATGTTTTTATTTCAACTGTTTTTTTAGTACTGGGCAGGTATACCCGAATACTTCCGCCCTGCATGGCGATCCAGATCTCCCCATTCTCACGTTCATGCATATCCCAGCCTGAAACACCATCGTTGTGTGCAGCAACGGGAATGATGGGATTCTGTACTACATTGAAATTACTGTCATAGGCAAAAATACCGCCTCCCCAGGCACTGGTATAAATAGTGCCGTTTGTTGACTGCAATATGGCATCCGTTGAATTTTTATATTCCTTTGGTTTTATATCATTTCTTTTATTGGGGATATTGCTGAAAACCTGCCTGGCGGGATTGAACATGAACAACCCATTGGAACTGGGTATCCAGATATTGGCATCTTTGTCTTCATAAAGCTGGTAAATATTTTCCAGGTCGATGCCGTTTATTTTCAGCGTTTCATTGCGTACATCTTCAAATATTTGTTTTGATTCATTAAAACGGGCAAACAGGTTTGTGCCATACAGCCATAGGCTGCCATCACGTTGTTCCAGTATCCCATTGATGGAATGGTAGCCCCTGGCAGCCAGGCCGATGCTTTGTCTATAACCGGTGAAACGGTTGGTGGATGGATCAAAACTGAAAACCTCCGGGCCCTGGCCCTTTTTTCCATCAAGCCAGAGATCGGCCCAGGTTCGTCCTTTTTTATCTGTAATTACATGTGCCGGCCCCATTGCCTTTTCTTCTGTTAGCACCTTGTTCATGCTGTTTAAAAAAACACTGCTGTTGCGCGGTACCCATTGCCCGGTAAGGTTGTTATACATATCAAAGCCCCGCAGGGTGGTTACCAGGTATTCTCCCTTTTTGCTGCCGGCATTTATTTCCTGTGGTATGCTGCCGTCTGCCGGGATGATCCTGTTGTATGCAGCCGAAAATTCATTCCGGCTCTCATTAAAGGTGATCACACCGTATCCCTGTATGGAAATGTGCAGGGTACCGTCTTCATCTTCGATCAACGGCAGCATATTGTTTTTTTTGTAAGGTTCCGGTACCTGCAGTTTTACAGGGGTGTACCTGAATGTACCCGTATGCATATAGCCCATCTGCTTGGTAAAGCTGATGATCCAGAGCCTTCCTTTTTTATCAAGCTGTAACCTGCCAATGGCATTTGAAGGGATCGATGCCGGATCAGATTTATCATTGCGGAATGTCAGGAATTTTTTGCCATCATACCGCTGTAGCCCGCGGTCGGTAGCGATCCAGATATATCCCTCCCTGTCCTGTGCCACACTGAAGGCCATGTCGGCGGCCAGCCCGTTCACTTTACCGAACCGGGTAAACAGGAATTTCTGCTGCAACTGGGCAAACAATTGGCAACTGCAAAGCAGGAGGGAAGTTATGATCAGCAGCCTTATACTTCTGTTTCGCATATGGTGATCAAATATAAAATAATTAACAATATGCTTACAGGCACCGCAGCAAAATAATATATTTCCCGGTGCTGAACCGGCGATGAATGGCATACAGTTCATGAACGGAAATCTGCAGTTCATATCATTCACCCGGATCTAAAAAACAACATTGTGCTAAACTTGCAGGGAAATCATAAAGCAATAAATTAAAAAAAAGAAAGTATATGAATACAGCAGATCCAATACTGCCAGAAGGCAGCAGTGCAGGAAACCGGCAACAACATGTTGATCTGCCGGTATGGGGAGGTCCAAAAAACAGCACACAGGAAACAGGTCAAGCCAGGTTAAACCAGCAGGCGATCTTATCCAGGCTGCTGAACGGCAATCCTCCGGGAACATGGTATGCACAAAAAGTGTACCCTTACTGGCAACAGTACAGTTAATTTGATCATTCAAAATTTTAAAAGATACACAATGAAATTCCGGATTTATATTATGATGCTTTTCATTTCGGTTACCGCCAAATCACAGCAACCCGACAGTGTAAGGCATTTTATCAGCAATGCGCTGCACATCATGCAGAAAAATTCAGTATTCTCCGGCAACGTAAACTGGCAACAGGTGCGGGATACCGTTTATTCAGTTACATCGGGTGCTACCACCTTTAAGGATGCCGCACCCGGATTGCAGATCGCTTTTAATGCACTGGGCGATAAGCACGGCTGGCTTGCTTTTGGTGAGGATGAATACCGGAACCCAAACTTTATTATTGATACAGGCCGTATTTCAGCAAATATGAAACAGGCCGCATCAAAGGGGCCGAAGATCTATGCGGGCATTGTAAATAATGAATATGCCTATATTTCCATTCCGTTCTTTGGCGGACAAACGGAAGCGCAGATGGCATCCTTTGCACAGCGCATACAGGATACACTGTTTACCCTAGTCAATGAAAATACCAGGGGCATCATTATTGATCTGCGTTTAAATGCCGGAGGCAATATGTTTCCCATGTTTGCCGGGTTAAGCAATGTACTGGGTGAAACCGATTTTGCCATATATCCCACTGCCATCAAAGACAGTTTTGAAAGAAGTTCCATCACAAAGAACGGGGTAGCCGTAAACGGCAGGATCATTACACCGCTTCCAAAAACATACGGCGACCTGTCTGCCCATCCCGTAGCCATGATCATTGGCCCGGTAACCGGAAGCGCCGGCGAATGCCTGGCAGCCGGGTTTATAGGCAGAAACAAGACCGCTTTGATCGGTGAAACAACAGCCGGGTTTACCTCTGCCAATGATGGGTTTTTACTGCACGGCAACGATTATGGAATGGTACTGTCGGTTGGGTATTTAAGGGACAGGTATGGAAATGTGTATATGGAAAATGTGAAACCGGATATTGAAGTAAAAGGCGGCGATGATTTTTTTAACCGGGAAAATGACAAAAAGATCCAGGCTGCTGTTTCCTGGTTCAAAAGCCAGCAATAATTTTACGGTAAAATAAATTTGCATGAAACTTTTTTTATTGATCATTTTCGGGTTGGTGACAGGCTGCTGTACAGCGCAAACCAAAAATGATTCCCTGCACAACAGGTTATTTACGGTAAATGAATTGCTGCAGGATATGGATTCCCTGCATGGGGTACTGAAAAACAACCACCCTGACCTGTGGCGCCATACCGACAGTGCCGCCAGTGAAACCCGGTGGCAGCAAGCCCGTAAAAAGATCAGCAGGCCCATGAAACGCTGGGATTTCCTGAGGATCGTTACACCGTTGGTAAGCCAATACCGTGACGGGCATACCAATATTTCGGGTTTTGAATTTGATTATGAAGAAGTACTGGGAATGGTAAACAGCAATGCCGGGCTGTTTCCCTATAAAGTGAACCTGCAGCAAAACAGGTTGTACATAGAAGAAGACTGGACAAAAATGTTACCGCATATACGTGGCGGTTATATCACCCATATCAACGGAAAAGAAATTGGCAGCATCATAAAAGCCTTAATGCCGCAGCTATCCGGTGATTACCCGGCCAATACCGAAGCCACATTGTCACGCTTGTTTTCCTTTTTTCTTTGGCAATATTATGGCTGGCAAAATGATTTCAATATAAAACTGGTTTTGGCCGGCGGTAAAAAAGTTCATGCCCGGTCAACCGGTATTGCCATAAATGATTACCTGGACATCCAGTTTCCCAAAGCGGACTGGAGTATGCAGTTGTTCCTGCCGCAAAGCCTGGCGGTGATCGAGTGCAGGAACTACCGGAATGCAAATGCTGCCAAACGTTTTATTGATTCAGCATTTGCGTTGATCAAAGAAAAAAATATAAGGCAGGTGGCCTTTGATATCCGCAGGAACGGCGGCGGGAATTCGTCCATCGGGGATTACCTGCTGGCCTACATTACTGGTAAAGCCTATACGGATGTTGTTTCAAAAACGATCCGCGACGGGAGCCTGGTCAGGAATTTCAAAGCAGGAAGCTGGGTAAATAATATGTTGCTGCGTTACCGGGAAGAAGGAATAAAAAGCGGTGACCTGTACACGAAGAATGTCACAGCCCGGCAACCGGATTCGGTGAGGTTCCCCCAAAATAAATTCAACGGTACATTTTACCTGCTGACAGGACCGGCCACCTATTCTTCGGCACATATGACTGCCATGGCTGTTAAATGTTTTAAGCTGGGTACCCTGGTTGGCCAGCCCACAGGCGAACAGAACGACCTTACCGGCGAATCATTCGGGTATCAATTGCCAAATACAAAACTGTATGCTTATTGCGCCACGGCAACATATAAAGCTGCTTGCGGGGAAGCAAAACAACAGGGTGTACTGCCGGATATCTTCGTCCCTTTCAGTAAAAATGACCTGCTGGAAGGAAAAGATAGCGCAATTGAATTGCTGAAACGGCTTTAAAAATTTGATTGTCAACAGTCATGTTATCTTTTTAAAAATAAAATCATTATGCAAAGTAAAATCCTGCTGCTGCTGACCATACTGGCATACAGTATCA
>CAZBIK010000001.1:0-26221 GCA_964491955.1 uncultured Ferruginibacter sp. | reverse complement strand
GGGGCAGAAAGGTCCCAGAGCAAAAAGTTATATTGAACTCCGGAAATTGAGCGACATCCAGTTCAATGCAAATTTTAAGATCCCCATGTATGCAGGGTTACTGGGCTGTTTGTTGCTGCTGATCAGCAACATGAAAGCACCCGGCAGTTTGCTGTTCATTACAGCAGCCATTGCTTTTGTGGCATTGGTAGCAGATACGGTACTGGCATTGAAAGGCAATATCCCCATCAATGCGATGATCAATTCCTGGCAGGCAGATCAATACCCGGCCAACTGGGAAACATACCGGGCAAAGTGGTTTCATATTTTTCAATACCGCCAGGCAGCCAATATCACCGGGTTTATAAGTTTGCTGGTTGGTGCAGTGTTCGGCTCAAAATAACTGCGGTCATATTAATCAAACCGTTTAAATAAATGCTGCAGGATTAAAATGCCGGAAAATTTAAGTTTGTGGCAAAAATTCAGATAAACCTCAATACCATGCTCAAAAAATTAAACATGCTGTTCCTGTTTTCCCTGCTTTGCTTTTCCCTGAAAGCACAGGTACCCAATACCCTTTCGGCAGCAGATAAGGTTTTTGGCCTTTCAAAATTCTGGCAGGAAGTGAATTATAATTTTATCTTCCTGGACAAGGTTGACCGTAAAATGTGGGACAGTACCTATAAAAAACTGATCACGGTTGTACAACACACAAAAAACGATTATGCCTATTACCGCGAATTGCAAAAGTTCTGTGCCCTGCTGAAAGACGGGCATACCAATGTGTATTTTCCAAGGGGCATTGAACAAATGAATACCATGTTTGGCGATTACCGGCTGTTCATAGAAAATATTGATGACCGGGCGATCATAGTGAGGACCAACCTCAGTAAAAAAAACGAGGTCCCTGTTGGCAGCGAGATCATTGAAGTGAACGGCATGCCCACGCAAAAATACATAGCAGATTCGGTGGCTCCCTATATTTCCTCTTCCACGGATTATGTTTTAAAAGACTGGTCCATATCAGGTTTGCTGCGGGGCCTGGAAGGGGAGACCTATCAGATCAAAATTAAAAAACCGGGAGGCCAGGTTGCGGCATTAACGCTTACGCATAGGGCCACAGCAGAAAAGGAAGTGTATCCTGCATTTGAACCGGCCAGGGAACTGCTGGACTTCAACTGGCAAACCAATCAAATTGCCTATATGGCATTAAATTCGTTTGGGGATAAAAAAATCGACAGCCTTTTTCTCGGTAAATTACCTGAGTTGTATAAAGCCAAAGGGCTTATCATTGACCTTCGGTATAACGGTGGCGGCAATACCGAAGTGGGCACAGCCATTTTAAAATATCTAACCAATGATTCCATTTTGTACGGTTCAAAAAACAGGAGCAGGCTGCACATCCCTACATACAAAGCCTGGGGGAAATTTATGGAATTGGCTGATACAACAGGCAATGAATGGGCAAAAAAAGCCTGGTTAAGTTACCACGACAGCTATTATTACAACTTTGAATACAGTGCAGATACCTTTAAACTGGATGCAAAACGGCTCGTAGTACCCACCGTGATCCTGACCGGGCACAACACGGCTTCGGCAGCTGAAGATTTTTTAATTTATGCAGATAATCAAAAGCATATGATCAAAATGGGCGCCCATACATTTGGCAGCACCGGGCAGCCCTTTATGTTTGGTCTCCCGGGCGGCGGTTCAGCCAGGATATGTACAAAACAGGATACCTACCCCGATGGAAGGGAATTTGTAGGGTATGGAATTAAACCCGACATAGAAGTAAAACCTACCTTGAACGACTATATCCAGAAAACCGACCCGGTAATGACAAAAGCCATTGATTACCTGAAACAGCAATTGAAATAAGGGGGTATTGTTTACTTTCGTGATGGCATTTACACGAAAAAGATCATGGAACAGCCCGCATCACTTGAAAAATTCATATCGCGTATTTATCCTTTGGCAGGAGAAGAACTGGACATGTTCTTATCCATCTGGGAGCCCTTTACCGCCAAAAGGAAAACCATGCTCACACGTGCAGGCGATACCGAAAGGCACCTGTATTTTGTAACTGAAGGTGTACAACGGGTATATTATTATGATGAACAGGACCGGGAAGCAACCATTGTATTTACCTATGCACCATCCTTTGCCGGTGTGGCCGACAGTTTTCTTACACAAACCCCTTCGAGGTTTTTTGCCGAAACGCTCACCGCATCATCATTTCTCAGGACCAGCTTCAGGCAACTGGATGAGCTCATGCAAAAGCATCACCGGCTGGAACACCTGATCCGGGTGCTTACCAATGCGGCTTTTGCCGGCGTGCTGGAGCGCATGGTGGAGATACAATGCTTTACTGCTGAAGAAAAATTCAGGACCCTGCTCAACCGCAGCCCGCACCTGCTTCATTTAATTCCCCATAAATACATTGCCAGTTACCTGGGCATTGATGCGACCAATTTCAGCAAACTGCTTTCCAAAGTGCGCATAGGATCATAAAATCATGGTATTTACCAAGAATAAACAGGCCGGGGTGATTCAATTTTACATCCTAAAAATGAATCATCATGAAATACACATCAGCACAACTCCTGGAGGACCTCTATGCACAAACAGAGGCCAACATCAACAAAGCCATTTCAAACTGGCAATTTTTATCCAACAAACAAATGACTGCTCAGCCCGCCCCGGGTGCGTGGAGCGCTTCACAATGCCTGGCGCATTTGAACAGTTATGGACGCTATTACCTGCCGGCCATTGAAAAAGCAATGGCGGCAGTACATACAACGCCGGCGGCACACTATACAGCCGGCTGGCTGGGGAATTATTTTTACAATATCATGTTGCCCCAGGGCAATGGCAGGCCAAAAAAGAAAATGCGATCGCCCAAAAACCATCAACCGGGGCTTGAGCTGAATGCAGCCAGAGTTGTCCAGGAATTTATCGGCCAACTGGAAGTACTCGGCAGGCTTTTAAGCGAAGCCCAAAAGACAGACCTGAACAGGGTAAGGGTGCCGGTATCTATTGCCCCGTTCATAAAATTAAAACTGGGCGATACATTCCTGTTTTTAACGGCACATATTAACCGGCATATGCGCCAGGCCGAAAGGGCATTGGAAGCCGCAGCAGGCAATATCGCAAAAGCAGCCCCTGCAGCGTGAAGGCATGTTTTATAAAGGGGATGCCCCGGTATCCTTTGCGCAGACCTTAAATGTACAATTCATCCATATTTCCATACAACCCATACAGGCTATGCTTTTATACGAAGCATTTCCGGTGCAATTTTACATCATCAATTAAAAACAAAATTTTAAAAAATGGAAAAGCTAAAATTCACGTTACTGGTATTTGTACTGGTACTGGCATTCCCGGTGTGGTTTTATGCCGAGATGAAGCAAACTGATAAGCGGGTGGAAAATATCCGCAACAACAGGATTGATTCTACCGAAAACCACAAAACACAGCCGGTTGTTGAGCATGCTGAAAAAGGCAATGGCGATTTTACAGCCATGCCTTTTTCAAATGCCGAACTGGTAATTTTTTGAACCAAACAATGTTGTAAAAATGAAAAAAGATATTTTTAACAGGATGCTGGCCACGCTTCGTTTCTGCGTTGCCGTTTTCATCCTGGTGATCCTCAGCCTGTTCCTGTTCTCTTTTAAGGCGGAAAAACAGGCAGCTGATTTTTTAAAGCAGCTTGGCCTGAGCCAGGAGCAGGCAAACCAAAAAATAAGTGGCGGGTTACTGGGCGGATCGCTGGACCTGTATGGCATCCGTAATTTGCATAAGATTTTGGTGAACGACCGGGCAGCTATTGTAAGTGACCTGGCCGGCTATGCAAAGCAGTATGCCAACACTGCTGCCTTTAAAAAAGAATATGCCCTGCTGCGGGAGAACAATAAACCGGCGCCTGTACAAAAAACAGAAACACCTGAAGAAATGAGGGCGTCCATGATCAAAGCGGCAAAGGAGTATGTGAAGAATGCGGAAGATGCGTATAACAAGGCAGGTGCTGACATGAAAAAGATAACAGCACAGATGGTGGATGCGGCAAAGCAGAATTTAAAGGCTGCTGAAGATCCCGGCAACAAATCCATTATCGCCTATACCCGGAATTATGAATCGCTGAAGAAAATAATGCAGCAGTCCAATGAGCAAATTGTAAAGAACTGGGAAGAAAAATACCCGGCAGATCATTTACAATATATCAAGGTAAAGCTGCAGGCCTTTATGGATGCCACTGCCGATATTGATTTTAATGCACAGCTCACAGAAAAGAACGGCATCAAATATTTTGTGAATCCGGATTATGAACGCAAGGGCGACCGCTGGAAACTGGCTTTCCGTGCGGGTAAAAGCGCAGTAGAAGCTGGCAGGGCATTTGCCGGTCAGTGGCTGGCTGAAATAAAATAAATGCTTTTAAGGGTATCTTACATGCACAGGGAAGTCAGGCTTTCAAAGCCTGACTTCCCTTTATCCTATAATACTTAACTTCGCGGTATTATAACAGCATTTTAAAAAGCTGTTGGTCATAAAAATATGTTTGTAAAATACCTGCACTGGCTTGGCATTGCTGCCTGTATCACTTTGATCGTTTCCTGCTTTTTACCCTGGGTGTATTATGCCGATATCAACCAGGAGTTTACCGGGTTTTACAGTTACCAGAACCAGTATGGAAAGCCCGGAAAATTTATGACCATTTTCGGAAGCATCGTTTTGGTATTTATGCTGCTGCCCAGGATCTGGGCCAAAAGAACAAACCTGTTCATATGTGCCATTACCCTGGCTTATGCCATAAAATCATATATCCTTTTCAGTTCCTGCTATAACAATTACTGCCCGCAAAAATTACCTGCTTTGTACCTCATGGTTGGCTGTACAGTGGTGATGTTGATCAGTTCGGGGTTCCCGAATTTGAAACTGGCTGAAAAGAAAAGTGTTTAATCCTATTAAATGGGAGATTGCTTCGTCATGCTTCCTCGCAATGACGTTTAATAAAAGGAGATTGCTTCGTCATGCTTCCCCGCAATGACGTTTGATAAAGGGAGATTGCTTCGTCATGCTTCCCCGCAAAGACGTTTGATAAAGGGAGATTGCTTCGTCATGCTTCCTCGCAAAGACGGTTAATTTTATAAAACGAATGTCAGCCTGAGCTTGTCGAAGGCGGATTAAAAGAGAAATTGGCTTTTATACTTTCAACGCCATCGAAAAGTTTCTTGCAGTTTAATTTAAAGGAAATTTAATTCTTCTTCACTTCCTTTGCCCAGGCATCTTTTAAAGTAACGGTGCGGTTAAATACCAATTTACCCGGGGTTGAATCCTTATCCAGGCAAAAATAACCCTTGCGTATAAACTGGTAACGGCTTTCCAGGGTAGCTTCAGCAAGTGAAGGCTCAACCATGGCATGGTCAATTACCTTCAATGAACCGGGGTTGATGCTGTCTTTAAAATCACCTTCATCGCCCAACGGGTTTTCGGATGTGAAAAGCCGGTCGTACAGGCGGACTTCAGCTTTTACAGCATGGGCAACGCTTACCCAGTGAATGGTACCTTTTACACTAATGCCGCTGGTATCCTGGTTGCTCCTGCTTTCGGGAATGTAGGTGCAGTGAATTTCGGTTACGTTTCCTGCAGCATCTTTTATAAAACTTTCACACTGTACTATATAAGCGCTTTTTAAACGCACCATGGCCCCCGGCGCCAGCCTGAACCATTTTTTGGCAGGTTCTTCCATAAAATCTTCACGCTCTATCCAGAGTTCTTTACTGAAAGGGATATCTCTTTTTCCTATCGCTTCATCCGGCCCGTTCTCGCTGCTCAATGCCTCGGTCACTCCATCTTCAAAATTATCAATGATGAGTTTTACAGGATCAAGTACAGCCATCACCCGAAGGGCTTTTTTATTCAGGTCTTCGCGCAGGCAGAATTCCAGCAGGCCAAGGTCAATAAAATTTTCCCGTTTGGCAATACCGATCTTATCGCAGAAGGTACGGATGCTTTCGGGGGTATATCCTTTCCTGCGGAAAGCGCTGAGCGTGGGCATCCGGGGATCATCCCAGCCGTTCACATGTTTTTCATTTACCAACTGCAGCAGTTTTCTTTTGCTCATCACGGTGTAGGTCATGTTCAGCCGGGCAAACTCGTATTGCCTGGAGGGAAAGATCTCCAGTTTTTCGATGAACCAGTCGTATAACTCACGGTGTGGTATAAACTCAAGCGTGCAGATGGAATGGGTGATGTTCTCAATGCTGTCGCTCTGGCCGTGTGCAAAATCGTACATCGGGTAAATGCACCAGTTGTCGCCGGTACGGTGGTGGTGGGCATGTTTGATGCGGTAGATGATCGGGTCACGCATGAGCATATTGGTATGCGCCATGTTTATTTTTGCACGCAGCACTTTTTCACCGTCTTTGTATTTCCCGGCCCGCATGTCGGCAAAGAGTGCCAGGTTTTCGGCAATGGTCCTGCTGCGGTACTGGTTGTCCTTCCCAGGCTCAGTTGGCGTGCCTTTCATGAAAGCGATCTCTTCTGCAGTTGAATCATCCACATAAGCCAGTCCTTTTTGAATGAGGTCAACGGCAAAGCCATACAGTGTTTCAAAATAATCCGATGCATAAAATTCATTGGCCCATTCAAATCCCAGCCAGCGGATATCTTCCTTAATGCTGTCTACATACGCAGTTTCCTCTGTTACCGGGTTGGTATCATCAAAGCGAAGGTTTGTTTTGCCGCCGTATGTTAACCCCAGCCCGAAATTGAGGCAGATGGATTTGGCATGGCCAATGTGTAAATACCCGTTGGGTTCGGGTGGAAAACGGGTGAGGATGGATTTGTATTTGCCGCTCTTCAGGTCCCCCTCTATGATCTCTTCTATAAAATTGAGGCTATGCACAGCATCCCGTGGATTTTCTTCGCTCATTATGGTTGTTTTGAGGGGCAAATTTACGGGAAGATGTGCAATAGTGGTGAGTTGCCCTGCCCGGGCAGGTGGTTCCCTATTTTAACGATAAAACCAATCTCACCTCGGTAATTCATTTTTCTTCATTTCTTCCATCATGGTTATGAGTTTATCCAGTTTTTCAGTTTCAAGCCTGTTCAACTGAATCTGCAGCGCTTCAATTTCAAGTTTGGCTTCATAGTTTGTGCGGTAATCTTCCTGTGCCTGCAGGCGGTCTCTGTCACTTTGCCTGTTTTGCGACATCATGATGATGGGAGCTGCATAGGCAGCCTGCGTGGAAAAAATGAGGTTGAGCAGGATGAACGGGTACACATCCCAGTGCCGGATAAAGCCGATCACATTCAACGTCATCCAGATGATCACAAAAAGGGTTTGCCCGATGATGAATGCCCAGGAACCCATTCCTTTGGCAACGGCATCGGCAACCCGCTGTCCATAAGTGAAGGTTTCTTTGTGTTTATCGAGCCAGGTTTTGTCTGTCATGGTAATTATTTTTTTACATAAAATTGAAAAAGCCTTTTTATCATCCGGGCAGAGCAGATCATAAAAAGGCTGTTTGTTTTTGAGCTGGTATTTATCAGGCCCTGCCCATATTTTTCAGGTGGGTGGCATGCGAAACAATGGCATGGCGCATTTTCCTGAATTCAATATATTTTACACCGTACTCCTCGCAGGTTTTTTTGATGATCTTGCTGATAGCAGGGTAGTGGATATGCGAAATTTTCGGGAACAGGTGATGTTCGATCTGGAAATTGAGCCCGCCAACCAGCCAGCTGATCAGTTTATTCCTGGTGGCAAAATTGGCCGTGGTCTCTACCTGGTGTATCGCCCATTCGTTCTCAATGGTATTGATATCCGCATTGGGTACCGGGAAAGTGGTTTCCTCCACCGTATGGGCCAACTGGAAAACAATGCTCAGCACAAATCCTGCGAACATGGCAATGATCAAAAAGCCTACAAGCCAGGGTACAAACCCAACCAGCATGATGGGCAATACGATCATCATGAAATAATACGCAGCCTTGGCAAACCAGAAAGCAAAATGATCGAATGCGCTCATTTTTTTAATGGGTACATCGCCCACTTTTTTATTGAAATATTTTTTATAATCGGATTGAAATACCCAAACCAGCAACAGCAATGTGTAGAGGAACCATACATAGATGTGCTGGAAGCGGTGAATGAAATATTTTTTTTGTGTAGAGCACATCCTCAGCAGCGGTTTGATCTCGATGTCATCATCCACCCCGTCGATATTGGTATAGGTATGGTGAATGATGTTGTGCTTGTTGTTCCACATGATGCCGCTGGCACCCAGTGCATTCACGGAAAAAGCGGCGATCTTGTTCCATATCCTGCTGTTGCTGAAACTGCCGTGGCCCCCGTCGTGCATCACATTAAAACCGATGGCTGCTGTTAACCCGCCCATGGCAAAACATTCCAGGATGGCGATCCAGTTCTGCGGAGTAAAAAATAAAACATGGATATACAGGGCCACATAAAGTGTCCACAGCAATACAGCTTTAAAGTACAGGCTGAAATCACCATGCGCAGGCGTTTTTGTTTCCTGGAAATAATTGTTGACCCGGGTTTTGAGTTCCGAGTAAAAGGTTGAGCCTTTTGCATTTGTAAATTTGGGCGTTGCCATCTGGAATAATTGAATTTTGCTGTTAAGTATTTTCTTTTATGAGTGCATCGAAATTCCTGATCCCGATCATTTTTTCTGTTATAAATCCTTCTGCATATTTTACACCGATCATTTTCCCGAACCATTTGTGCCGGTAAACAACACTGTCTAAAAAATCCGGTGTTGAAATATAGGTCTGCGGTTCATCATTATCTGCAGCAGCTTCAATATGAAACTGTGTTTTATATGCTTTTATTGCCTCGATCTTCTGTTCAAACACATTGGTAATATCCACTACAAAGTCTGGCTGCAAAAAACGGTCCTGTATATACCGGAACACATATTTTGGCCGGAAGGCAGCCTGGCTTTTACCATTTTTGTCAGTTTGTATCTTTTGCAGGCCCGATAAAAATGCTGCATCTGACACCAGCCTGGATGAACGCCCGTGATCAGGGTGCCGGTCTTCCGGCGCATTGCAAAGGATAATTTCCGGCTGGTATGCCCGTATTGCTGTTATGACCTTTCTTTGATGGGCTTCATCATTCTGTAAAAAGCCATCAGCCATATCTAAATTCTCACGGGTTGCCACACCTAAAATGGCTGCTGCTGCTGCTGACTCCGTGCTACGGGTTTCGGCAGTACCCCTTGTACCCAGTTCGCCCCTGGTGAGATCAATGATACCGGTCTTTTTACCGTTATTTTTTTCTACCAATAATACACCTGCACAACTCAGTTCCACATCATCGGGATGCACGCCAAAGGCCAAAATGTCTAGCTTCATGCTTGGTTTAAAAATTTCTGCGTGCAAATTAGATCATTTTGATCAGATTGTTTGTAGAATCGATATGACAGGCGTCACAAAGGACAACCAATTAACAATAAAAAAGGGAAAAAGTTTGTGCTTAAACAGCAGGTATGTCAGATGGTCATGCTTATAAAGAAAGCAGGGGGGATCATATAATAATGCAATATGAATGCAGAAACGGGTTACATGGACTGGCGGTAAACAGCATAAGTGAAGCCATAGGTCTGGCAAACCTCCTTTACGATCATTTCCATTTCCCGGTCATCACCTGCAGCATCATACGACTGTTTAAGGCTGCTGCTGAAAAAGAAAGCAACGGTTTGATAAAAACGGGCAGTAAAACCGCCTTTATATTCTTTGATGATGTCGTAACAATTATTGCCCGTTTGCCGGTTGATCAGTTTCATCAGCACTTTGCCCTGGTAAATGGATAAATTACTCAACGGGTCGGTAAATTCCTTTTTGAGTTCTTTTTCCCTTGTTTTGATATAGGCTTTCCGGTCAGATTTCTGGTTTACGGATTCCAGTTTGGCATTCATATCATTCAGGATCACTCCCGAACGCAAGGCATAGGGATAAGTAACTATGATGGCATTTCGTAAACGGGTCCATTTGGCCCGGCTGGCTTTGTTGGCAAGGCTCACCCTGGTAAACAGGTCAACGGTAGTTAAGGTTTTGGCCTCAATGGTATCACCGTAGTAAACAACTGCATAGGTGGTCAGGGTATCATTGATCCCGGTTTGGGCCATGGCCGGGTTCAGATCCACAGCAATGCTTACCGCAAAAAGCAGCATGCATTTAAGTAAAATATGTTGGCGGTTTGGCCGGGGCATATTGTAAATTTACTGATTAGACCAATAATTAATTCATTTTGATGCTTAAGGTAACCCTAAAATTTTGTCTTTATTGTGTGTTTTGTATGATTTGGGGTTGTTCCGGCAACGGGGAGGAGTCATCCACATTGGAAATGAAACATTATTCAGATTCCCTTTCGGAAACCAGGATCGACAGTGCTTATAAAGCGATCCGGTCAAATTGTGATACCCTGCTGACTTACCTGGTACCGCAAATGGTTGATTCCTTTTTAAAAGATACGGCCCTGGTTCATCACTTTTTCGACAGCCGTATTTTGTACGTGGATGCCGACAAAAAAGTAGAAAAAGTGACAAGGCAGTTACTGGCCGACTGTGATTCTAATTTGCTAAAAGAAACATATAGAATAGCCCGGCTGCGGCAAAAACAAGGGCCAGTGCCGCGTAAAAAGTTGAAAGCTTCGCCCTTTTAACAGCGCTCATGATAACACCCATGGCCATAATGATCAGCCCAAGCCAAACCAGGTTGATGTAGGGAAAAACGTATGCTTTCAATGTTACATACTGGATCAGCTTATCCGATTCCTTGATGCCGATCTTGATCTTCCGGTTATCGGTAACCCCGGAAAATTTTACATACATATTTTGCGCATACACGGTATCGTCTACCTGGTTAAGCCCAAACTCATCAATGTGGATCAACGGTGTAGCCGGGTAATGCATACTGTCTTTGCTGATGAGCGTAATATCCGCCATCAGGGCGGCATCTGTTGGTTTAAAGTGATACTTTTCGTTATCCGGGTTTTTTACAACACGGTTCAGTATGATGATCCCGTTACTGTAAAAGGCGGTATCGCCTTCGGCCATTTCATGTATGGTAAAACTGCCCGTATCTTCAATGGCATCATTGTTAATGGCATAAGAAATAAATGTGAATACATCCTTGTTCAGGTAGGTCTTGGTATCCGGGTTGCTGCTCATGTTGTTGTCCTTCATGATGTATACATCGGGCATCAGCGTAAATTCTTCAATGATCTTTTTGTTGGCATCTTTTCTCTGGAACAGCAGTTCGTAAAAACGCCGGCCTTTTTCATTCCCGAAAGAATCCTTCAGGTAGGTTACTTCATAGGGCCCCATGGTGGCAGGTACCTGGCGGATCAGTGTCAGGTTTTCCAGCGGGTTGTCTTTTTCCTTGGTCAGGGGGTCGGTTCCCGATATCTGCAGGTTGATGCCGTTTGCCCGGCTGCTGCTGATCACTTCTTTATTGCTCGATGAAATAAGGATACCGGCGATCATCAGTGAAAAACCAATATGGGCAATGGATCCGCCTGCTGATTTCATTTTCCCGTTCAGGCCGGTCCAGATATAAGCCCCGTTCGCGATCACCGAATAAATGGCGGCAAACAAGGCGATATAGGCAGCGCCCAAAAACCCGGCACCCATTTTATAATAGGTAAGCGGGTAAAAAATAGCCAGCAGTACAGTGATGACCGCAGCAATTAAAGTGGGTAATGCGATCTTTTTGAAAATAAAAGACCTTGCCGTTTTTTTGTATTTAAAGTATTGCCCTACAGCGCTTAATATACCAATGATGATGGCAACCAGGATGATCACTTTATTGTAGGAGAATTCCACGTTCTCCGGTTGTGCAATGCTGGTACCAAAAATTTTGTTGTAAACCGGTACCGAAGTTTTTGCAATGATGAAAATGGCGCTCAAAAAGAAAACCAGGGAGCCGATAAACATCCAGAATTCCCTGGAGTTCGTACTTTCTTCTTTCTGTTCAGCGGGCATTTTTTTTGCATGTACTGCCAGTAAAATAATTGACGGCAATGTAAAACTTAACACGAACAGCAGGATCATCACGTTGATCGCCTTGCCTGCATCTGTAAATGAATGAACGGAAGTATCGCCCAATACGCCGGTACGGGTTAAAAAAGTTGAATACAGGATAAAAATAAAGGAGAGGAATGCAAAAAGATAACTTGCCTTTAAAGAGTGGCCGGTTGCTTTAAAGATCACCATGGTGTGTAAACCGGCAACCAGGATCAGCCAGGGCACCAAAGAAGCATTCTCCACCGGGTCCCATGCCCAGTATCCGCCAAAAGAAAGGGATTCATAGGCCCATTTGCCACCCATCATGATACCGGCACCCAACACAGCGGCGCTGAAAAGTGTCCAGGGAAGGGCAGGGGTTACCCAATCGCCATATCGTTTGGTTTGTATGCCTGCATATGCAAAGGCAAAAGGTAAAATGGTAGCAGCAAATCCTAAAAATAAAATGGGTGGGTGTATCACCATCCAGTAATTGCGGAGCAGCACGTTGAGGCCAATACCATCTTTGATAAAGCTGAGGTAATTGGGCTGACTGAAAATGGGTCCTTCAATTTCGTTCCTGGTTAAAGTAAAAGGACTGCTGCCGAGGCGAATATCCCCGATATACAAACCCAGCAGCATCATCAGTAAAAAGAACTGGGCTACACTGATCACGGTCATAACCGGCGCTTCCCATTCCTTTGACCTGAGCATGATGAAGACGCCGAGTATGCTGTGCCAGATGGCCCACAATAAAAAGCTTCCTTCCTGTCCTTCCCAGATACAGGCCAGTAAATATTTTGCCTCCAGTTCCAGTGATGCATGCTTATACACATACATGTATTCGAAATAATGATTGGCGCAGATATAAAAAATAGTAATGAAAATGATCACTGCCGATACCAGCTGCGTGATAAAAGCCAGCCTTGCAAATTTTAGCCATGATCTTTTTTCCAGGAGGTCGGTCTTGCGGCCGGCAGTAAAAAAAGCAATGGTGGAGAGGATGGATGCAATAAAGGCAAGCAATACAAAAAAATGCCCTATTTGTCCGGGGAGTAAGTGTTCGCCTTCAAATTCCATTAAGTGAATTATTTATTTAGTGAATCCTGTTGGTTAGTTATGGTTTTCTCCAGTTCCTTTTTATCGTCCTTATACTTGCTGGGGCATTTTAAAAGGATATCCTTGCATTCAAAATGATCTTCTTTCATGGTGCCTTTCATCACGATACGTTCACTTTTTTCCAGGTCGGTTGGTTTGCTGTTGTGAAAAATAACCTTTGTTTTTCCGCCTAAACTGTCAACTGCATAAAAACTGAGGTAATTGGGATTGTTGATGGCATCGTACTCGATCGGTTGGGTCTTATCCAGTTTGGCGATCAGGTGAACAAAGGTTCCCTGCTTTTTTTGAGCAGAACTGATGCTTTCATAAGTGGAAAAATCACCGGCAGAAAAAACGATCAGGGCAACAATGAGTGCGGCAATGGCCACCAGGAATATGATATGTGTTCTTTTCATGGTATATATTTCGGGGCAAAGTTAGTTCAATTGAGGTTTTCCTATGCATTTTGTTTATATTTTCTGGTCATGCCACCGCCTGATTTAAGTCATGCTGTGCAGCCTGGCAAAGGCATTGATATTAATTGTTAAATTTTTACTATTCACATAACCCGGTTGATCGGCAGTCGCTTATCTTTGCAGCGTTTTTAAACCGGCATATATTACTATATCTGATTAATAAATAAAAGAGATGAATGACCTGTCCAATTTTGACCCCAACTCGGTTGGAAACCCAAACAACAATATTTTTGGTTTGCCTTTTTCAGAAGAAGAAGCCAGGCTGATCATTTTACCCATTCCCTGGGAAGTTACGGTTAGTTATAATGCAGGCACAGCAAGGGCCCCGGAGCATATCTTTAATTCAAGCCTGCAGGTAGACCTCTATGATGCCGACGTGATCGACGGGTGGAAACAGGGATTCTACATGCGCCCCTGTGACAAGAAGGTTTTGATGAAAAGTGATTACCTGCGCAAGGAAGCCGAATTGTATATCAATTATATTTCGCACGAAGAAATTGTGGCCGATAATAAATTCATGTTCAAATCGCTGAACGAGATCAATGCCGGAAGCAATTTTTTAAACAACTGGGTTTTTGAACGCACCCGCGAATTGCTGGAAGCCGGTAAACTCGTGGGCCTGCTGGGTGGCGACCACAGTACACCACTCGGTTATATGAAAGCCATTGCTGAAAAGCACGGTGATTTCGGCATCCTGCAGATCGATGCGCATTGTGACCTGCGGAAAGCGTATGAAGGTTTTACCTATTCGCATGCGTCCATCATGTACAATGCACTGGAAGAGATCCCCCGGATCAGGAAGATCGTACAGGTTGGTATCCGTGATTATTGCGAAGAAGAAGTGGATTATATCAGCGCCAACAAAGACCGCCTGGTTACTTATTTTGATAAAGACCTGAAAGAGCGCCTTTATGAAGGAGAGACCTGGAAACAGCTTGTGGATGAAATGATCGGCCATTTGCCCGATAAAGTATATATCAGTTTTGATATTGACGGCCTGGATCCAAAACTTTGCCCGCATACCGGTACCCCGGTGCAGGGCGGTTTTGAGACCGACCAGGTATTTTACCTCTTTAAAAAAGTAATGGCAAGCGGGCGCAATATTGTTGGCTTCGACCTGAATGAAGTGGGTGTAAGCAATAACGAATGGGATGAGAATGTAGGAGCCCGTTGTTTGTTTAAAATGTGTAACTTAATGATCGCTTCAAACCCTGCCTGATGGAATACCGGTTTACTTTAAAGGATAATAACCGGAAAGCATACAACACGTTTGTTTGGTTTTTGTTCTTTCTGCATATAGTGGCTGCCGCAGTGTTTGGGTTAAATGCTGCAGATAAGGATGTAAAACTAAGTGTATATATTTTACTCGGATTTTACGGGATCATATATGCTGTTTATTTTTTCTCCCGGCGGCAAAAAAAGGCCTTGGAAACTTTCAGTTTGATCATGGCTTTGTTATACGCTAATTTTTGGTTAAAACATGTGGGTGTTATTGCCTTGTTTATTTTTGGTGCGGTGTATTTGTTTGTAACGGTAGTACAGAAAAAAAAAACGACCGTATTTTTTTCAGCACAGGGAATTCAACTTACCCGCATCTTTAAAACCATCATGTATCCCTGGCAACAAATGGACAACGTGGTTTTAAAGGATAATTTGCTTACCATTGATTTTATATCGAACCGGATCATCCAGGCCGAAATTGCTGAAGGAATTGATGCCGCTGATGAAATAAAGTTTAATGGTTTTTGTGTTGAACAGATCCATAAGCACGACCTGGTTTAAAACTCCTGGATAACCCCCGTAAGCGGTTCTAAAACCTGACGGCGGGTAATAAAAAAACAAAAGAACAGCATGTTAACAGAAAGCCCATACATATTATATTCCGACGGTGGAGGGAATATCTTTGAAGATACTTCCCTTTATGCAACCGGCCGCAGCGGCTGGGATGCATTGCCCGTGCCGGTTGATGAATGGATCGAATTGCCCGCCGGTGGAAATTTATATGAACTGCCGGGGCGCAAAGGCATTGGCATTGATGTGGAAACGGGGGAGATGAGGCTTTGTGATAAAGGATGGGCAGTTGCTGCATTCATTCCGCCGGCCCATACCGGTTTATACATGGCTGCATACGAAACCGCAAAAGATGCACCTACACTTCCGCTGTTCTGTTATACCGCTGCGGGATGGCTGAACGAAAAAATATATGTGCCTGCGGTTCGGATAGAACAGGATATCCGGCAGGAAGCCGAAGGGTATGCGGAAGAGCAGATCGAAGCCGGGGCCACAAAATTACTGGAAGCGTATCCCCACAACCGGTTGGTTAAACATTTAATGGAAAACTGCTGCATGACCTATACCTGCCCCGCAGCCAGGAACCTGGCCATCGGCCGGTGGGAATGCCCGGTACCGGTATCGCCTGCCTGCAATGCCAACTGTATCGGCTGCATCTCTTTTCAGCCCGAAGAAGAAACCATCATCAGTACACAGGACAGGCTCACCTTTAAACCAACGGCTGAAGAGATCGTTGAATTTACCGTGCCGCACCTGCAAACTGCGCCTTTTCCATTGATCAGTTTCGGGCAGGGTTGCGAAGGCGAACCTTTGCTGATGTGGGAAACGGTCCGTGATGCGATCATCGAGATCAGGAAACATACACAAAAGGGCAGTATCAATATCAATACCAACGGAAGCATGCCCAAAGCAGTTAAAGACCTGTGTGAAGCAGGCCTGAACAGCATCCGGGTAAGTACGAACTCGGCACGCAAACATATTTATACTTCCTATTACCTGCCCAATAATTATGCATTTGAAGACCTGTTTGAGAGTTTAAAGACCGTACGCAGTTATGGCGGCTGGACCAGCATCAATTATTTTGTTTTTCCCGGCATGACAGACAGTATTGAAGAATACGAAGCGTTGCGGAAACTGATCCGCGAAACGGATCTCTGCATGATACAGTGGCGCAATTTCAATATTGACCCCGACTGGTACCTGGGAAAGATCGGTGTTACCGATACCGGTGAATGCATGGGCGTAAAACAAATGATGGAACTGATCAGGGAAGAATTCCCCGCTTTAAAATTCGGTTATTTCAATCCGTCCATGGAAAGGATCAAAGGGAATTTTGAAGTTGATTTTGCCCATTGAAAGCTTTTTGAAAAGCGGTTTTCAAAATAATCATTCCCTAATACCTCAAAAACAGTTTCAGGTAAAGCGTATAATCATCCGTGATCTGCCACTCCCCGTTGCCGGTAGATTTATAGATGTATGCCCCTTTTTCGGTTCCGGCAAAACTGAAACTGCAGGTTTCTTTTGGCCTGGTGCTGCAGTTCAGCACCTCAATGCTTACAAACAGTTCATCTTCCCTGAAGGTAAGGTCGTATTCACTGATGTCAAATTCCGGTATCCTGCCATTCAGCATCATTTTGTTGATGGTGGTGGAAATGGAATCTTTTAACAGTTCTTCACCCGGTTGCCCTTCACTGTTAACCTCCCTGATGTGTAAACGCAGCAGGCAGGTATCGCAGAAGTTGGCCACTTTAAACCTGACCTTGTCTATTTTATATTTTTTGTAGGGGAGTTTAAAGGTACGGCCAATTTCCCCGCCGGTGTGCTTCGGGTTCCAGCTCCTGAAATACCCCACGGTTTCTACGGTAGATCCCAGTACTGCGGTATTAAAAACAGTTACCGATTCCAGGTTTTTTACCTGTTCCTTTAACACAAATTCCTTTTTTAATAATGCTGCCGAAACCGGTATCCGCAGGCTTTCATATCCAACCGAAGTGATCAGCAGGGTATCATAGCTTTTAATATTCTTCAAAGCAAGCGAAAATTGCCCGTCTTTATTTGAAAAGGTAGCCTGCTTTTCATGCAGCAAGGTAATATTGGCAGCGGCTGCCGGTGTTGCATCTTTTTGATAAATGACCCTGCCTTTTATGATAACCTGTCCGGATACACGATCCGGGAAGAACGTGATCAGGGTAAACAGCGAAATTGAAATGAAATTCAGGCAGATTTTAGGGTTCCAATGCATAGCGGAATGGGTAAAAACTTTTTGGATTATGTAAATAGATTGCAATGATACATTAAACAGTTAAAGTATAAAGCAGAAAAATCACAAAAAGGATAAACGGCAAATGAATATATCTGTTGACATCTGTAAACCGCTAAATGCTGCATACCGGAATCATAAAACTGCGATCGGGATAATGAAAATGATCATTTCAAAGTATCTTCCAGCCATTTATAAAATTCATGTTGCCATACCAGTGCATCCTGTGCAGTTAATACCCAGTGGTTCTGGTCGGGCAGTAATATGAATTTACTTTTAATTCCACGCAACTGCGCAGCCTGGAATGCCTGCTGGCCCTGCTCTATGGGTACCCGGTAATCTTTGCCGCCCTGGTAGATCAATATGGGGGTATTCCACTTGTCTGCAAAATTGCTGGGGGAGAATTGGGTATATGATTTTTGTGCAGCAATATTTTTCTTATCCCAGTATGGCCCGCCATAATCCCAGTTTACAAACCACATTTCCTCCGTGGTTCCATACATGCTTTTAAAATCAAAGATGCCATCATGGCTGATAAAGGTTTTAAAACGGTTATTGTGCATGCCTGCCAGCATGAAAACTGCATAACCGCCATAACTGGCACCCACACACCCGATCCTGTTCTTATCAATGAACCTTTCTTTACTGAGGGCATCAACGGCGCTTAAATAATCTTTCATGGCCTGGCCCCCATGGTCTTTGCTGATGTCTTCATTCCATTTGGTGCCATAACCCGGCATCCCCCGCCTTGATGGTGCAATAACGATATAACCATTGGCAGCCATCAGCTGGAAATTCCATCTCATGGAATAGGATTGGGTTAAAGGCGATTGCGGCCCACCCTGGCAGTACAGCAGGGCAGGGTATTTTTTGGCAGGATCAAAACCGGGAGGGTAGATCAACCAGACCAGCATTTGTTTTCCATCGGTAGTTTTTACAAAACGCCTTTCCGTTCTGCTCATGCCGGTAGATGCATAGGTTTCATCATTTACATGCGTAAGCTGTGTCATGTTCCCGCCGGCAATATCCACTGTGTACAACTCCGCGGCATGGTTCATGTCCGTGCGGGAAACAACCAGCGTGTTTCCGGACTGGCCAATGATCGCAGCTACATCAAAATCGCCTTTGGTGACCTGTTTTACCAGCGGCATCATTTTGGTAAGGGCCGGGTAATTTACAGAGAACAACTGCATGGTGCCGTTGACCGGGGCCGTAAAAAAAATGTTCCTGCCGTCATCACTCCAGCGGTAACCGGTTACGTGTATGTCATCCCTGGAACCTGTCAGGTTCATTTTGGTGATTCCGTTGCTTACAAAAATATCCTGCTTGTCCGATTCATAACCGTCGCGTTTCATGCTTAACCAGGCCATTTCACCTTTTTTATTGAAGGAAGGATTGACATCATAGCCCATCATCCCGGCTGTCAGATTGGTTGTTTTGCCGGTCTCCAGGTTATAGCTGTACAGGTCGGTGTTGGTACTAACGGCATAGGCTGTACCGTATTTCTTTTTGGTGCAGTACACCACTTCTTTGCTGTTGGGGTTCCAAACATAATCCTCATTGCCGCCAAAGGGTTTTTGCGGACAGTCATAAGGTTCACCGGGCATCAGGTCAATGGGCGTACCTGCTTTTCCGTTAGTAAGTGGCGCCAGCATCACGTGGTCAAAATTCCCGTCTTCGTAGGTATCCCAGTGCCGGTAATTGAGGTTGTCAAAAATGTACACATTTGATTTTTGCAGCCCGGGATAAAATTCCTTTGCGGTCACTTTTTTTATTTTCACTTCCGCATGGCTGATCAGATACTTTCCATCGGGGGATATTTTTTCATTTGCAAGCATACTGTCTGCATGGCTTACCGGTATTGGGTTCCCGCCGGAAATGGGTATGGCATAAGTTTTCCGGCTGCTTTTATTTTCAGCAGCGTTGGGTGTAGATACGGAGTATAAAACATACTTTCCATCTGTTGAAATTCCCAGGCCGGATACCCTCCCCAGTTTCCATAAAAGTTCAGGTGTCATATTGTTTTGTGCCAAAGCGGAAAAAGAGAGTAGCATGGCTACAAAAAAGGGAAATCGTTTCATTGTATGTTTTTTGGGTTTACTTTTGGGTGATTTAATTTGTCCCAGATCTTCCCTGGTACTATAGGTTTAATGAGTTGCCCTAAATAGGTAGTTGGAAATTTTTCTTTAATTCCATATTGTTCAGGTTCTGTTGAAGGGCTAACGTAAGTCCCGAATACAATATCCATTACAGGCGAAATATTTGCATAGTTTCCCCTGTCTCTTTCTTTATCGTGATGCCAATGATGTAATTCCGGCGAACCGATCAAAACTTTCAGTGGCCCAATCGACAACCGCACATTTGAATGAATATAAATTGCCCAAACACCGCGAAAAGCAACAATGGCTGCAATTGTATTTAAGTCAAACCCAAAAACTAATGCCGGTAAGTTTATAATTCCAACTGTATAAATAGAGTCTATCGGATGTTCTCTGTGGGCTGCAAGCCAATCCAGTGTTTCTGCTGAATGGTGAACTTTATGAAACCTCCACAGGAAATCATATTTGTGTTGAAGCCGGTGTCCCCAGTATATCAAAAAATCGCTTAGGATGAGTACTTCAATAGCCTGCAACCAAACAGGTTGTGTACCAATGATCGTTCTGAAAGAAAGAGAAATATTTTCATCGAACCAGACTCCAAAAAGATTTAATGCTTTAAGTACTAAAGCGCTCCATAAAAGGTATTGTCCAAAAAAATAACACAGGTCTAAAAACCATTTTGGTCTGAAGGTCTGTTGATCCGTTTTTGCAGGAAAAGCTTTTTCCATTGGAATAAAGATCAAAGCCAAAAACAATAAACTTGCCCCGGTAGCCAGGAGAATATTTATAAAACTCATTGTTGTTTATTTTGTTTCTCTTTTTCTTTCAGGAGGCTGTCGAGTGTAAACATTTTAGGTTCAGCAATCATTCCTGATTTTGAGCTGTACATCATTTCAGGTTTCGACCGCTGCATCATTTCCTTTTCTTTATTAGTTGGTCTTACACGTGTTGAATCCAACACGGGTCTCCGATCCAGGTAGTCAACAGCCACAATTGATTTTGAAGAAGAAAGCCGCATCCTTTGTGATCTGTGTAAAGAGTCAATTCTCGCTTGTACTGAGTCAGCTATTTGTTTTGCACCAACGCCGCCATTGGGGCTGGTGAAATTGGTATTGGTGTTTTTATAAAAATAGCTGTCAAAAGAACCATTTCTGTACAACAGGAAGATCGTAAAAAGCGCAATAAAATTTGTTACAGCAATTAATTTAAAAATTATTGATCTCTTCATATGTTTTAAATTTAGTTGGCCTGGTAAAATGTATTCTATTTATCGGTCCAAACCCTGTGAATATCAAACTGGGCAACATAAGCAAAGCCCCTTACTCTGTATATAAAGCGGATATTTTTGTTCAGGATATCAATGATCATGTAGTAACTGTATCCTGCGTCACTTATTACATCAAACTCCCAGCGATCATTCACTTCATCCTTTTTTTGAGACTTTATGAGGTAGATAGATGTTTTTGAATCTGCGTTGTGCGTGAGGAAAGTAAAGTCCCTGTCAAATTCAAAAGAACTGAATGCCTGATTGTCTTTGAAAGCAGAATCATACAGGTTGGTTTTATAATTAAATTTGCCGTATTGTCTTAAGTTTGCTGAAATGTGGATCTGGGCAAACATTCTTTCCGGAACAGATAAAAAGAGTATCAAAAAGAAAATTAAATTTTTCATATTGAAGCCAGTTGAATGATCCGGATGTATGCTTATGTCTCTTCTAAATGTACTAAATCAATTCTTAATTGCCACGGGGTAATCAAAAACCAGTTGACAAAATGCCTGCACCCCCACATATAACCGGCTGTCGTCGATCATAAAATCCGGGGTATGGTGTGGCGGCGCATTTTTTGGATCCATGCCGCGGGGCATGCCGCCAAAATAAAAAAAGAATGCCGGTGCTTTTGTGCCGTAATAACTGAAGTCTTCGGCGCCGGTTACCCATTCCATGGGCCGTACATTATTTTTACCGGCAGCCAGTTGCAGGGAGGGCAGCATTTTTTCAACCAGTTCGGGTGTGTTGTAGGTCACCAGTGTTTTTTCATAAAAATCAACGGCTGCAGTTGCCCCGGAAGCTTCTGCTATTTTTGAAGCCGTAAATTTTATGCTGGCCTGTACATCTTTCTGCATTTTACTGTCCAGTGTCCGTAATGTTCCTTCCATGAATGCTTCTTCGGGAATAATATTAAAACGGGTGCCGCTGTTTATTTTTGCCACGGTGATCACCACAGGGGCCTTTGTAAGGTCCATTTGCCGGCTCACAATATGCTGCAGGCCATCAATGATCTGCGCTGATACGGATATCGGGTCAACCCCAAGCCAGGGCTGGGATCCATGAGATGATCTTCCCTTTACATGAATGGTGAACCGGTCGGCCGAAGCCATAAAAGCGCCGGCTTTGTATTGAATATCACCGGCAGGGATCCAGGATTCGATATGCATCCCAAAGATCACATCCACTTTGGGATTTTCCATCACCCCTTCTTTTACCATCAATCCTGCTCCACCTTCTTCACCTTCCGGGGGCCCTTCTTCTGCCGGCTGAAAAATGAATTTAACGGTTCCGGCAATGTCTTTCTTCATGGACGACAAAACCGTTGCAGTACCCAGCAGCATGGCCACATGTGCATCATGCCCGCAGGCATGCATCACCGGTAATTTTGTACCATTGTACATGGCGCTGTCTGTTGACGCATAAGGGATGTTAACCCTTTCTTTTACTGGCAGGGCATCCATATCTGCACGCAAGGCCATTACAGGTCCGGGTTTGCCGCCTTTTAAAATGGCCACCACGCCTGTTTTGGCCACACCGGTCTTAATTTCCAGCCCGAGACCTTTCAACTGATCTGTGATGTATGCGGCCGTTTTAAATTCATGGTTTCCCAGTTCGGGGTGCTGGTGCAGGTGCCTTCTCCAACTGGTCAGTTGCTGTTGTATCGATCCGGATTTTTCCCGGATCATTTTTACCAGGTCCTGGCCATAGGTATTTGCGGTAGCAAATAAGGAAATACAGGCAATGATATAAATACGATTTTTCATTTGTAATGAATGGTTTAGGCAACAAAATACCATTTATAAATATGTTTAAAATACTTTTTAAATTTTTTGAATTATTTAACGGTTTATTCGTATTATTGTGCGTTCAAACCAAAATCTGAACTCAAATTTAATTTAATAACCAAAAGAACTTAATGATAAAAAACTTTACACTTTCACTTACAACATAATTTCCTCTGCTCTTCAAATCCAAAGTGAATCCTGTTTTTTAACATGCCGGTTTTAAATAAAAGTTATTAAAGATTATACAACAGGCACCCGTTTATTATTATGTATTCAAATTTTAAAACAACATCAATTATGAGAAAAATTTTCCTCTTATTTGTTCCGTTGTTATTTTGTGTTTTTGCAATAAATGCACAAAATATCAATGCTGAAGAAAATGAAGCGATCCGTTTGGTGAGCGCAAGCAAAGCTGATCTGGGTCTGTCTGCGGAAGATCTTCGTAATGCAAAGGTTTCAAGTACTTCATTCGATAATGCCACAGGCATCAGAATGGTTTACCTGTTACAGACTTACAAAGATATTCCGGTTTATAACCAATTCCTGGTGCTCGCCTATAAAGGCGATAAACTGGTTTCAAAGCAGGGTGCTTTTAACCACAGCCTTGAAAAATTCATTAATGTAAAATCAGGGATGCCTTCTGTTACTGCTGAGTCGGCTGTTCAGTCAGCTTTGTCCGACAGGGGCTTGCGCGTTTCTCAAATGGCAATAGCCATTAACAGAAAAAATAACGGTCAGTTGGTTGAATTCAATAACATGGGTATATCCCGTGAAAACATTACCGCTGAGTTAATGTGGGCACCGGTTGAAAATTCTAATGAAATTCACCTGGCATGGAGGGTATATATAATACCAAAAACCACAGATGATTACTGGATGGTAAGGGTTGATGCGGTTAACAACAATATTATAGGCATTGATAATTATACTGACTACGACAATTGGGGTATTCCTGATGTGGATGGCCATGTAAAATATCCCGCTTTTGCCATGGTTGATTTTCACAACAACCTGAACAAGAAAAAGGAAAACAATTTTGATTTTATAAAAACGGATGATCCGTCTGTGGTTAATACTGCCACATACCGGGTGATCCCATTCCCTGCTGAAGCACCAAGTTTCCCCAATGGGGCACATGCTTTACGGACAGACCCATGGCTGGCTGCTCCCGGTAACGCAACTACTTTAAAGTGGAACACGGGTCTTGCAGCTACTGATTATGCATATAGCCGTGGTAATAATGTATGGGCTTACGAAGACAGAACAGCTCCTTTAAATGTGGGTTCTGTTGCAAAATCAGCCAGTTCTTCAACAGCCTTGCCAAATTTAACTTTTGATTTTACACCGGACTTTACAGTTGCTCCAACACAAACCACGCCGGTACCCAATCAGCAATTCAATATTACCAATTTATTTTACTGGAATAATATTATCCATGATATCATGTATATCTATGGATTTACTGAAGCATCTTTCAATTTCCAGGATGATAACATGGGCCGTGGCGGTGTAGGAAATGACCACGTTAATGCCGAAGCTCAGGATATCGGCGGTACAAACAATGCAAACTTTGCCACACCTGCCGATGGCGGAAGCGGAAGGATGCAGATGTATTTATGGACAGGTGGTACCCCTCAAAGAGATGGTGATGTGGATAATGGAATTATAGTTCATGAATTTGGCCATGGTATCAGTAACCGTTTAACTGGTGGCGGTAGCGGTGGTTGTTTAGGCAATGCCGAACAAATGGGTGAAGGCTGGAGTGATTATTATGCACTGATGTTTACCCAGGATTGGGCAACAGCAACATTGAATACTGGATTTACCACACCGAGGGGTATTGGAACTTATGCACTGTACCAGCCTCCAACAGGTTTAGGTATACGTGGCCAGAGATACTGTACTGATTTTACAGTAAACAACAGGGTATACCTGGCATCTTTACCGGCCGGTCCTCACCCAAGAGGAGAGATCTGGTGTGCTACTTTATGGGATATGACCTGGAATATCATTAACCAGGTTGGAACCATAAATCCGAACTTATATAATTTAGCCGGAGGCGGTGGTAATACCATTGCCATGAAACTGGTTACAGAAGGTCTGAAACTGCAACAATGCAGTCCCGGCTTTATCAGTGGCAGGAATGCCATTTTACAGGCTGATCAGATCCTTTATGGCGGTTTATATAATTGTGCGATCTGGGAAGCTTTCAGGAGAAGGGGCATGGGTGCATTTGCATCAGAAGGCTCTACTTCAAGTGTTACAGACCAGGTTCCTGATTTTACACCTCCGGTTACTTTAGGTGCTACAGTTAGTGCTACAACGATACCTGAAGGTTCAAATTTAGTGTACACCAACAGTTTAGCTACCTGCTCTGCCATTTCAGGTTATACCTTAAGGGATACATTGCCAACCAATGTGACCTATGTAAGTGGTGGTACTTATGATGCTCCAAACCGTGTGGTTAGCTTTGCAGTTAACCAGGGTGCCGGAACAACCAACTATCCGTTTACAGTTAATGTAAACCCGGGTTCTTATTTCCCACCTGTTACATTATTGAACGAACCTGTTGCTACAGCAACAATACCTGCAGCATGGACAACAGCCGGATCTATTGGCGCACCATGGACCGTTTCAACTACGATCAGTAACAGTGCTCCCAATTCATTTTATGTTCAGAATCTTGCTGTATCCGGCGATCAGAGACTGGCAACAACAGCCTCTTTTGCTTTACCGCTCAATTCATATCCTGAATTAAGTTTCTGGCACAGGTGGAATACGGAAGATGCCTGGGATGGAGGTGTTGTAGAGATCAGCACCAACGGAGGTACCAGCTGGAGTGATGTTGGCGCTGCCAATTTTACACTGAACGGATACAATGGAGGCCTTGGCGCTGCACCCACAAATGCATTGTCAGGAAGGGCAGCATTTACCGGCCTTCAAAGTACTTTCATCAATACAAAAGTTAATTTAGCTTCTTATAATGGCAGTACAGTTATGTTGCGTTTCCGTTTTGGATCTGATGACAATACAACTGCTCCAACTTCACCGGAAGGCTGGTGGGTTGATGATATTACGCTGAGCTACAAAGCTGCTGTTAATATGCGTTCAAGCCTGTTCAATTCTTCTAACGTAAGGGTATCATTTAAAGATATGGTTACGGAGATCACGCAACTGGTTGCCTGTGAGCCTACCATCACCCAGCAGCCTGTTGATGCTTCTGCCTGTGCAGGAAATTCAGTAACCTATACCTGTATTGGTACTGCTGTTGGCGGTGTAACCTACCAATGGCAGGTAAGCACCACCGGTATCGGCGGTACATATACCAACTTAACGAATGTGGCACCTTATTCAAATGTGACCACTTCAACCTTGACCATCAATCCTGCCGCAATTGGTATGGATGGATATTATTACCGTTGCGTAGTTACAGGA